>JAAYEJ010000027.1 GCA_012728835.1 Candidatus Brocadiaceae bacterium
CTTCGCCGCCCCTGCCGGTGTTGCAGGTGTAGCCGCGCCGATTCCAGAGGTAGTAGCCGCGGCCGTTGATGCGGACGGGCTCGTTTTCGAGGATGAAGCGGCGGTCGGAGGCCGTGTAGCGGACGCCTTCGGAGTCGACGCCGCCGGGCTGGATCTCGGTGATGAAGCCGTCGAAGCGGACGGCGCCGCCGTCGTCCTCGATGCGGAGCTCATCCCAGAGGCTCACCTCGGGCGGGTCGTCGTGCCGGCCGGGCCAGAAGAGCTCGGCCTGCCAGGGCCGGACGTAGGAGGCGCGGATGGTGCGGACGACCAGGTCGGCCGTGAGGGCGTCGTTCAGGTAGACGTCCACGTCGGGGCCGAAGGACGGCCCGGGCAGGAGCGTTGTGGTGGTCGTGGCCATCCGTTATCCCTCGCCGGCGCTGTCGCGCACGCTGGCCGTACCGGCCACGCAGTCGTAGTAGGACACGGCGCCGGCGCCGTCGTCGGATTTGATCTCGACGTTAAAGCGGCCCTTGCCGGCAGGCAGGGCGGCCGTCTCGGCCGAGGTGGCCGTGAACGTCAGCGTCATCACGGTGCCGTTCAGGGCGGCCGAGTCGGCCTCGATCTCCAGGTCCGGAGTGCCGCCGCGCCGTGTGCGCGAGAGGCAGAGCGACCAGGTCCATCCGTCCGCGCCGGCGGCCCAGCCTCCGGTATTGGTGATCTCGACCGTCAGGACGTCGCCGGCCGGCGGCCAGCGGCTGCCGCGCACGATGGATGAGTCCGGTGTGTAGTCTTGCATCAGCCCACGCTCCCACTGATCTCAGGGACAACGACTGTGCCGGTAACGGTCGGCACGTCCACATCGCCGGTCAGATAATGCGCGGTGCCGACGAACACCCCCTCCAGGCTGCCGTCGGCGTAGGACGTCCCGAGCCGCACGTCCGACGTTGCAGGTACGTCCGGGCGCTCGATGACGCACTCAATCCGCCGGTCTACTGTCAGGTCGGACACGATCATCGTTACGCCGTCCGGCCATTCCACAGTGATCGTGTACGGGTTGTAGTCATACTCCGTAGTCGGCTCGTCGGGCGGGATGTCAATAACATCTATCTCGCTGAGAACCCAGCGAAACTCCGGCAGCGTAATCGCCGTTGGCGACTGCCCGGATGCGTTGGTGTCGTATGCAGCGTGCGTCGTCCCTAACGCATCCTCAACCGTCACATGCGCCCCTTCGACGGCCGCGCCGTCCTCGTCATGCACCGTCAGTGCGAATGTCCACCGGAGTTCGATGGCCGACTCATACCCGGCCGCCGTCACCCGCAGGCGTGTCGCAGTATCCCACCAGCCGTCCGGGTCAGTAACTGTCAGGTCGCCGTGCCAGACGTACGCATAGCCCACCCCTTCAATGACCGGGCTTGATAGCGTCAAATCGGCCCTGCATGTCAAAATACCGTACATGACATTGTGTTCGATCCCCGTGCTGGCAGCGGGGTACGACGGACCACCGGAAAGCAAGGAATATTCAACGCTTGCGTCTTTAGGCAGATTGGGGCCGACGCCTTGTGTGCTCATCAGTGCTGAGTTACTGATAGTGCAAGGGCTTGCCGCTGAAATGCGCGGACAACCACCGCCGCGCAGCACCATGATTGTGGAGAGACGGATGGTCAATGCCCCCGTGTGCGCCATGTTGATGTAATGATGGGCTGTTGCAGGTGCCTGAACAACGACAGCAGACCGAACGAATGACCATGAGCCGGCCCCCTCTGTTTGCATCGCGGCCCCGTTGCCAGCCACCGCCGTATAGATCAGGAGAGACTCGCCATCCATGCCGAAATGCGTCGTCGCATTCGACCCGCCGTGCAGCTTCGCCGTTGTCCAGTAACAGCGTGTGCCCAAAGAGCCAAAGACGTTCCAGCCGCCCGCCACGTCAGCCGCCAGAATGTCCGTGCATTCAACCGCATCGGCCTCCGTGCCACCGTCATAGAACACGGTGTTACTCGGCGCGTCATATGTAATGACTTTTGCCACTACCGGGCCTCCTGCTCAGGCAGTTCCGGCCGCGCGTGGAACTCAGGGTGCGCCTTGTCCCACGTATACGCCCAAGCCTTCAGCGCGTCGATAGCGGCGAGCGCCGCTTTGCGATGCTCGCTCCACCACTTCGCGCCCTCACTCTCCGGCGCGTCCTTGCCCAGCGCGTCGATCTCTGCCACCTCGCCCTCGGCCTTGACGGCGTGGTGGTAGGCGGCATACGCCGGATGGGCCAATCCAGAGACGAGCGTCAGCACCGCCTCATCCAGCTGCTCGGCCGCGCCCGGCTCCGGCATCGCCACGGGCACCTCCACCGGCTCCCGTGCCGCTTCGAGCCCGTCCTTCTCAGCTTTGATCGCATCAAGAGTCATGTGATTACCTCCCAAAGCCAGGCCAGAGCCACGCACACGCCGATGCCGATGAAACTGGCAAAGGCCGCCACGGCCGCGTAATGATCGTCATGCATCGACCGCCTCCCGCTCGCGCAGCACAGATTTCAGCATCTCGATTCCCTCCCGCCACCACCGCGCAAACGCCGTGTCCCGCATCAGCACCTCCGGCCCCAGCCCCCACCGCCCGTCGCGCAGCACGAACCACAGCGGGCCGCGCAGCCCGGCCTCCGGCAGGGGGTCCAGAGCCGTATGTGGCACAGCCGCCCTCGGCTGTGTCGGCGCCGCAGGCGCCGCCACACGGACAGGCACGGACCCTGCCGGCGCTGCCGTTGTTCGCCTCATGTTCCCGTTGCCGTATCCGTCGCTATCCGTGTCCATCCGTGTCTCAGCCTTGATCCGTTGCCGTTGCCGTCAGCCGTCACAGTCCACCTCCTGGACGAACTCCGCGACGAAGCGGCCCCAGCGCCGGTCCGTGTGCGCCGGCCGCAGGCTCTCCAGCACGCAGCCGGCGTAGGTGTGCCCGTTGCCCGTCAGGGCCACCGGGCAGGAGCCCACGTCGCGCGCCAGGCCCTCCAGGTAGCGGGCCAGGTGCTCTGCGGTTACCGTGGCGTGGGAGGTCACCACGAGGCGGATCACCGCGCCGCTGACGGGTCCGCGCGACCGAGCGCCCCTGGCCCGAGGGATCTCGCGCAGCGGCCACTGCCGCTGCATCTCCAGGCGGAGGCCCTCGGCATGGTGCCCGAGCGCCACGCCCCCGGCCTCATACTGCTGCTCCCACACCGACCCCGCGTAGAAGCCCGGCGCGGCCGGCACCGTGCCCCAGGCGGGGGCGGCGGATGCCTCCGGACACAGGAACTCGGCCTGCAGCTCTGCAAAACGGAACGCGTGCACCTCCCCTGCAGCGCCCGTGCAGACGCACTGCGCGAACGTCGC
>JAAYEJ010000028.1 GCA_012728835.1 Candidatus Brocadiaceae bacterium
GTCCGTCACGAGCGGAAGCTCGCGCGGATCGCGGTTGTGCACGTCCGCCGGCGAAACGCCGACCAGCGGCGAGTCGGTCCCGACCGCCTCGAAGCAGGAGGCGATGTGCTCGCCGGGCGTCGTCGTCACCTGCGCCGGCAGGAAGGCACTTGCCTCCTCGCCCGTCAGGCCGAGGGCCACGACCTGCCCGCCGTCTCGCACCCAGTCACGGACGGCCGAAGCGTTGGCGGCAAGCTGCTCGCCCGCGCCCGGGCCGACAACGAGAACCTGTCCATCGGAAAGGTCACCGTTGAAAGCGGAGAGAGTGATGCCCGCCGCCTCCAGATGCTCACGGCCGGCCTCGTCGCCGGCATAGACGACCGTCCTGCGGGCTGCGGGCTGCCATTGGGACACGTAGCGCACGATGTTGCGCGCCAGCGCCTCGGCGGCCGGATCGCTCTCGGTGCGGCCGGTCACGTCGGTCTGGCAGAACAGCACCATGCCCTGTCCCTCGCGGTACTCCATCAGCGTGGCGTACTGCAGGGAGTAGCCGCCATCGAGGATGGGCAAAAAGTCGCCGGCCGCCGGCTTCTCGATCAGGGCCGAGGCGACGTTCCCGCGGTTGCCGCAGCGCCAGATCCGTCGCGCGCGCATGCCGCACCATTCGACGATGGGCGAGTAGTCCATTACGTAACTGATGACGGACGGCAGCACGGTGGCGCTGCCGCGCCAGTCGCGGAGGTTCTCGTCGGCGATGCCGGACAGCAGCGGATGGTCGGGCACGCGCTCGAACACGTTGCGCAGGCCGTATTCGGCGATGCGGAACCCGAACCGCTTCTCGAGCACGTCGCCCGTCTGCTCGAAGAGCACCACTCGGAGACCCTCCCGAACGCGGGCCAGGTCCGGAGCGGCGTTGGCGAGCGTCAAGGCGTTCTTGCCGATGACGAGCACGTCATAGGACGACGTGTCCGATTCGGCCTCCACCTTGTCGAAGGCCACGCCCAGGTCGGCCAGCATCTTTGCCGTCTCGCCCTTCGGATCGAAGACGGCGATCCGGCCGGCCGCAGCAACCGGCTCCGGCGCAGGCAGCACGTGGACGTCGAAGGAATCCTCCTGCGTCTCGCCCGAACTGAAGCGCACGGCGGCCGTCAGCGTATACTGCCCGGCGGCCAGACCGTCCGGCAGCTCGAACGAGAGGGGGATCCGCTCCTGCTCGCCCGTCGGCACTTCGACCGACTTCGTGCCGTTCACCGGCGACGGGAGCCCCAGGGTCCACTCGCAGTCGGCCGTGACCGTCTCGCGCGAGTTGTTGATGATGATCAGTTGCTTCTCAACAGTCTCGCTGGCAAGGAAGTTATGGTCCTTGCTGGTGAACGCAGCCGGCTTGCCGGCGATGTAGGCGAGCAGCGGACCGTTGTTGCGCTGGAGAGCGGCCGTTGCCATGGGGTAGTCCCTGTAGCCCTCGGGGGCGCTGACCGACAGCCCCCAGGTGCGGAAGGCGCGGAAGTTGTTGGTGAAGTACATCGCCAGGACCGGGTCCCGCTCGGGGTGGGGACCGCCGAGGCGGTGGGGGTAGTCCCAGCGGTGCCAGAGTTCACCGTTGCGGAACTTCCCGGCCTCCCAGCGGAGGTTGGTCTTCTCTTCCTCGGTGATGTCGTAGGACTGGGGCCCGAGGAACTGCGCGTTCCACTCGGCGTTGCAGATCTCCCACGGGACGACGGCGCTGCCGAAGGTCCGCACGCCCTTGTACCAGCCGCGGTACATGGACCAGTCCCAGGAAAGCGGCGTGCCGTACTCGACCGTGTCCATGGGCTTGCGGCCGTACGTGGCCCAGTGCCCGAACCAGTCGTCCATCTCCTGGACGGGCGTGAAGTTCGCGTAGAAGTTGCTCGTGAACATCGGGCCCAGGTTGCCCGACGAGTGATGGTAATAGATGCGCGTCGGGTCGAGCTTGTTCACGATCGCCTGTGCGCGCAGGGCCCACGAGGCGTTTCGCGTCTGATAGGTCTGGCGGGGATTGTGAATCCCGTCGATCGTGTCGGGATTCATGTCCTCGCTGTAGCCCGTGCCGTTGTGGTTGGCCGCGTAGAAGACGACCGAGGGGTGATTGCCGGCGATGCGCGTGTAGAACTCGGTGTGCCGGGCGTAGCCGTTCGTCTCCTCGGCGTCGGCCGTGTTCCAATCGTACTGGCGGTAGTGCGGCTGGGTCAGTGCGACCAGCGTGCCTTCGTCGTCGGCGGCCTTGAGCACGCCTTCGAAGCCGGTATGATCGCCCGGCGCCGCGCCGAAGCCGCCGCAGGCGACGAGGTTGATACCCACCTCGCGCAGGCTGCGCATCCGCTCGCGGGCGCCGTCGTAGTCGCGGCCCGGCTGGCCGCGTGAGAAGGACAGGAAGACTTTGGAGCCGTTCAGGTAGAAGAAGCGTCCGTCGATCCAGAACTCGCGGAAGCCGAACCGCTCCGGCAGCGCCTCGTCCAGCACCTTCCCGCCGGCGTCCAGCACCGATACGGTCACGTCATAGCGGTTCTCGGGCGTGTGCAGATCCCACAGCTTCTCGGGCCGCCAGTTCTTGGTGATCGATATCCGGCCGTCGACGACTTCCCTGCCGCTGAAGGGGTCGCTGGTGAACGTGCGGGCGACCTCGTCCCCGTCGCGGACCTCGGCGTGCAGGACGTAGGCCGCCTCCGGGTCGACGTCGGACAGCTCCGTGTTGAACGTGATCTGCCAGTTGCGCGTGGACGTTTCGACGCGGACGTCGCCGATGCGCGCCTCGCGCGGGCCCGCCACGAGCTTCACGTCGCCGCAGAGTCCCTTGTTCCTGACCCGTCCCTCGACCTCTCGGGCCGCGTTGGTGTCGTTGAAGGCCAGCATGACGGCGCGCAGCGGCACGGCCAGCACCGCGATGCTGAGCGTGTGCGTCCGGCCGGGGTGGCAGAACGGCGTCAGGTCCACCTCGCCGGCGGGGAACTGCATGTCGCCGGCCTTCCAGCCGTCCACGTAGACGGTGGCGAAGGAGTGCAGGTAATCGGCCGTCAGCGCGATGTGGCGGTCCGCCCAGTCGTCGGGCACGGTCAGCTCCACCTGATACCAGGCGGCCTTGAGGTCCGCCAGGGCCTTGTCCGGCCAGGCCGGGTTGGGTGTGAGCCTGCGTTGCGCCTGGTCGTCTGTGTTCGACGGCCACGGGGTGGGCACCCGGAGCCGGCCCCATCCGTCCTCCGGAGGGGCGTCCATCTCGCCGCCCGCCGGTTGCCAGAGCCACCATCCGCTCATCGACACGACGTCGCGCGTGGCGGTGGTCTGTCGGACGGCCGTGTCCAGCATCCACAGGGTCCGGGCCTCCCCCGGGGGTTCCGCCGGGCGCTCTCCCTGGGCCAGCGCCCCTGCGGGCGCTGCGCAACCGGCGATCGTCAGAACACACAGCCATCCGGCCAGCATCCAGTCTGCTCGTCTCATCCTGCTCCTCCCTCAACGGGCCGCACTGCCTCCCGTCCCTCACCCGGACCCGCCGTCGGCGGGATTCCCAGAACCGTCCATCCGAACGATCTGAGTGTACGGGGTATCGCAACCGTGTTCAACGCGCCCGCGGGCGCGCACTCAGCCTGTGTGCGGCCGGCAACCCAGGGTGGCCGCGACCTCTGCCCAGTGGCGGGCCAGCCAGAGGAGGGGGCGCGGCAGATCGCGGAGGCTGAAGTGCACGCGCTCGGGCGGCGGCACCTTGGCCGTGCCCTCGATGCGCACGGACAGCCAGCGGGCTGCGAACGCGAGCGGCAGTGCGTGCACCTCGGCGGCCTCCAGCGGCGCGCGCCCGGAATAGGAGCTCAGCCAGAGCACGCACCGATCGACCCGGAAGTCCGAGGCGTCCGTCAGCGACCGGATGTCGGCCGGATCGAGCGGCGTGCGGCGGACCGCGCCGATGAAGTACATGCCGTCGGCCAGGTCCCGCACGCGGGCCGCCGGGCGCGCCCAGTCGAAGTCGAAGACGCCGCTCACCTCGCCGTGCCCGTCGAACAGGAGATTGGCCAGGGTGTAGTCCCCGTGCGTCAGAACCTGCGGGAGTCTGTAGTAGCGTCCGTCTCCGAACTCCTCTCTCAGACGCTCCAGCCAGAGGCGGCAGCATTCCGCCTCTTCGGCGAGCGCGCCGGCTGCGCCCGCAAGCAGTTCGTCGTAGGCGCGTCCGAGCAGGAAGGGGTCTTCCGGGCGCCGGAGCGCGTCCGGAACGCCCACGGTGGCATACTGGGCCACCGGCGGCGCGTCGTCGGCCAGGGGGAACGAGGCGGCGGCCCGGTGGAAGTCCGCCAGTGCCCGGGCGGCCGAGCGCAGCTGGTCGTCATCCGCGCGGGCGCAGCTCCGGCCGGGCAGCAGGGGGTAGACCTCGAAGACGCGGCCGCCGAGGCGGGTGCAGGTCTCTCCGTCGCGGCGGGCGACGGGCGCCGCCGTCGGCACGCCGTGCCGGACGAGGTGGCGGCGCAGGGCGTGGTCGAAGGCGACGGCCTCCGGCGTCGACGTGCGGGCGCCGCGCGTGCGCAGCAGCCAGAGGCCGCGGGTCGTCTGCAGGCGTCGGTTGGCGGCGGCCGTGCCGCCGTGGTCCTGCACCGCCTGCAGCGTCCCCAGGTCGTAGTCCGCCAGGACGGTCTCGATCAGTCCGTCTTCCGGGTGTCGTGTCATGGGTTGGGTCCGTCCTTCGGTGCGTCGCCTTCGCACTTCCCATCCGCCGCCGTATCCGGCATAATGCACGATTCTACCGTCTTCGCCCGGCTTCCGGGCGGCCATCTGCAGGAAAGCAAAGGACCGGAAGGTGTCTGTAGTGCACGAGACTGTCGAGGCAGGCAAGCTGCTCCTGGCCGGCAACGAGGCCGTGGCGCTGGCGGCGGCCCATGCGGGGGTTCGCATGGCCACCGGCTACCCGGGGACGCCGAGCACGGAGGTACTCCAGACGCTGGCCGAGTACGGCGACCGCCGTATCGCACTGGGCTGGGCGCCGAACGAGAAGGTGGCCCTGGAAGTCGGCGCGGGCGCAGCGTATGCCGGCGCACGGGCACTGGTTACGATGAAGCACGTGGGGCTGAACGTGGCGGCCGACCCGCTGGTCACGTCCGCCTACACGGGCGTGCGCGGCGGCTTTGTCGTGGTCACGGCCGACGATCCCGGCATGCACTCCTCGCAGAACGAGCAGGACAGCCGCCACTACGCGCGCCTGGCCGGGCTGCCGATGCTGGAGCCGTCCGACAGCCAGGAGGCCTACGCGCTGGCGCGCGAGGCGTTTGCGCTCAGCGAACGGTTCGAGACGCCCGTGCTTCTGCGCATGACCACGCGCGTCTGTCACTGCAAGAGCCTGGTGGAGCCCGCGCCGCCGGAGGAACTCGAGCGGCGCTACGGGTTCCAGCGCGACATTCCCCGGTTCGTCATGGTGCCCGGCAACGCCCGGAAGCGCCGGGTCGTCCTGGAGGAGCGTCTGGCCCGACTGCGCGACTACTGCGAGCAGACGGGCTTGAACCGGGTCCATGGGGACGGCGCCGCTGCGGCGTTCGGCGTGGTCGCGGCCGGGGTGGCCTCGCAGTACGTCCGGGAGACCGCCCCCGGGGTGCCGGTCCTGACGCTTGCCACGGTCTGGCCGCTTCCGCTGGCGCGCATCGCCGAGTTCCAGCGGCAGGTGGGCGACCTGCTGGTGGTCGAGGAGCTGGGCGATTTCCTGCTGACGGAGATCCGCGCGGCGGGCATTCCGGCCCGCGGCAAGGCCGCGCCGTTCCGGCTGGGCGAGCTGAACCCCGACCGCGTGCGGGCCATCCTGGAGGGCACGCCCGAGGAGCCGCCCCCCGTCCCGGCCGACCTGCCGCCGCCCCGGCCGCCGGTGCTCTGCCCCGGCTGCGGCCATCGCAGCGTCTTCTCGGTCCTGAAGAAGCTGGACCTGATCGTCATGGGCGACATCGGATGCTACTCCCTGGGCGCTCTGCCGCCGTTGAGCACCCTGGACACCTGCCTGTGCATGGGCGCCGGCGTGGGGCTGGCGCTGGGCATCGAGCGGGTCGCAGACGAACAGGAGGCGCGGCGCGTGGTCGGCGTCATCGGCGACAGCACGTTCTTCCATTCGGGCATGACGGGCGTTCTGGACGCGGTCTACAACGGTTCACGCGGCACGCTGCTGGTCCTGGACAACCGCACGACGGCCATGACCGGCGGGCAGGACCATCCGGGGACGGGCCGCCGGCTGGACGGCACGGCGGCCCCTCAGGCGGACGTGGCGGCGGTCTGCCGCGGCCTGGGCGTGCGCGACGTGCGGGTGATTGACCCCTACGACCGGGCGGGCCTGGAGCGGGCCCTGCGCGAGGCCACGGCCGGCGACCGGTACAGCGTCATCGTCTGCCGGCGGCCCTGCCTGCTGGCCGAACGCCCGCGCGAGGTGCGTCGCTTCGTGATCGATGCCGAGGCGTGCAGGGATTGCGGCGCCTGCCTGCGCACGGGATGCCCCGCCCTGGAGCCGGCGGACGGGTTCGTGCGCATCAGCGAAGCGCTGTGCCGCGGCTGCGGGCTCTGCGCCGAGATGTGCCGATTCGGCGCGGTACGGGAGGTGCAATGCCCGTGAGCGAAGCCACCAACGTGCTGATCGTCGGAGTCGGCGGGCAGGGCGTGCTGAAGGCCGGCCAGGTGCTGGCCGATGCCCTCGTTGCCTGCGGGCACGACGTCAAGCAGAGCGAGGTGCACGGCATGGCGCAGCGGGGCGGCAGCGTGGTCAGCGAGGTGCGCTGGGGCGCGCGCGTCTTCAGCCCCCTGGCGCCGTGGGGCGCGGCCGACTTCATCGTGGTACTGGACGACGTGGAGGGCCGGCGCGCCGCCCCGAGGCTGCGCCCGGGGCGGGGGCGGCTCGTCTCCCTGCCGGCGGGCCCGGAGAGCGGCCTGGCCGACCGCAGGTGCCGCAACATGGCCGCTCTGGGGTTGCTGGCCCGATACCTGAGCGTGCCGGTCGAGGTCTGGCACGACGCGATCCGGCGCGCGCTGCCGCCGGTCACCCATGAGTCGAACGTCGCCGCCTTCGAGGCCGGCCGCCGACATGATCCGGACGGAGCAGACCATGCAGCATCCGTGGGATAGGGACTACCTGCCGCGCGAGGAGCTTGAACGGGAGCAGGTCGGGAAGCTGCGCCGCCTCGTGGCCTACGTGCGCGAGCGCGTGCCGTTCTACCGGGAGGCGTTCGAGCGCTCGGGCGCGACCGAGGCGGACGTGCAGACGCTCGGGGACGTCGCCGGGCTGCCGTTCACGGTCAAGGACGACCTGCGCGCGAACTACCCGTTCCGCCTCTTCGCGGTGCCGCAGGACGAGATCGTGCGCATTCACTGCTCGAGCGGAACCACGGGGCGCCCCATCGTCGCCGGCTACACCCGGCACGACCTGGACGTGTGGAGCGAGGTGATGGCGCGCACGCTCCACCAGGCCGGCGTCACCTCCGGCGACATCTGCCAGGTCGCCTGGGGCTACGGGCTGTTCACCGGCGGTCTGGGTGCCCACTACGGCGCCGAGCGCCTGGGGGCGACGGTCGTGCCCATCTCCGGCGGCAACACCGAGCGTCAGATCGCTCTGATGCAGGACTTCGGCACCACCGTCTGGATGGGCACTCCGAGCTACGCCACCTACCTGGCCGAAGTGGCCGAGCAGATGGGCGTCGACGTGCGCGCGCTGCCCCTGCGCGTGGCCGTGCTGGGCGCCGAGCCGTGGACCGACCGGATGCGCGCGGAGATCGAGGAGCGCATGGGCATCCGCGCCTACGACATCTACGGCCTGACGGAGGTCATCGGGCCGGGCGTCTCGGCGGAGTGCGAATGCCAGAGCGGCCTGCACATCTTCGAGGACCACTTTCTGCCGGAGTTGATCGACCCCGAGACGCTGCAGCCGGTCTCCGAGGGCAAGCCGGGCGAACTCGTGCTGACGACCATCAGCAAGACGGGGATGCCGCTGATCCGCTTCCGCACCCGCGACATCACACGCCTGCATTACGGGCGCTGCGAGTGCGGCCGCACGACGGTCCGCATGGAGCGCGTGCAGGGGCGCAGCGACGACATGCTGATCGTGCGCGGCGTCAATGTGTTCCCCTCGCAGATCGAGTCCATCCTGCTCGGTATCGAGGGCGTTCAGCCGCACTACCAGATCGTGGTGGACCGCCAGGGCTCGATGGACGACATGGAGGTGCAGGTGGAGGTCGAGGAGCGCTTCTTCTCCGACCGCGTGCGCGAGCTGGAGGAGTTCAGCCGGCGCGTGCGGGCCAGGATCGAGAGCACGCTCGGCCTGCGCGTGCACGTGCGGCTGATGGAGCCCGGCTCCATCGAGCGGAGCACAGGCAAGGCGAAGCGCGTCGTCGACCGGCGCAGACAGCAGTAGGGGGATGCACCATGTTCGTGAAGCAGATGTCGATCTTCCTGGAGAACCGAACCGGGCGGCTCGAGGCCGCCTGCCATGCGCTGGCGGACCGCGGCGTCAACATCCTGGCGCTCAGCCTGGCCGACACCGCCGACTTCGGCATCCTGCGCATGATCGTCTCCGATCCCGAGGCCGGCGCCGCCGCGCTGCGCGAGGCGGGCTTCCCGGTCGTGGTCAACCACGTGCTGGCCGTCGAGGTGGAGGACAGGCCGGGCGGGCTGGTCCGCGTCCTGGACGCGTTGCGGGCGGACGGCATCAACGTGGAGTACATGTACGCCTTCTCGACCGTCCGCAGCCGGCAGGCCGCGCTCGTCTTCCGGTTCGAGGACAACGCCGCCGCTGTGGCAGCGCTCCAGAAGGCCGGCATCAACGTCATGAGCCGCGTGGCCGTTCTGGGTCAGTGACCCGAGCGCGTCAGCGGCAGTCCGGCCGACAGCGCGATGCCGGCCCTGCCCCCGGCGGTGGCCTGGAGGTAGAGGACATGCGGCATCGTCTCGGCCGTCTCATACTCGAGCACGTCCCCGAGCGGTTCGCCTCCGCTCTGCTCGGCGTAGAGGTCCATGGCGTCGGGGTCTCCCATTACGGTGATCCTCACCGGGCCCGCCGTCTCCGGCACAACGCTCAGCATCACAGGCACCCGGTCGCCGCCGACGCCGAGGAGCACGCCCGGGTGTTCCTCCCGTTCCTCGGGGAGGTCCCGGACCCTCAGGTCCACGTGGAGAGCCGCGACCCGGACGAGGTCCTGTGCCGTGCTGCAGCACTCGTCGTCGGCGCTGAGCGTGAGCGTTATGTCGCAGTAGCCGCCGGACACGGCCTCCAGCCAGACGTGGTCGGGCGCGGGTCGTCCTTCGGCGCCGGGGTCGCCGCCCCCCGTCCAGGTCAACGCCTCCGCCGTCAGTGGAGTGCCGCCGCTCTCGGTTGCGTAGAACCGCACCTCTGCGCCGCCCCGCAACTCGGCCGTCCACGCCGCCGTGCCGTTGCTCCCAAGGGGAGGGCACAGGACGATACTGAGTCGCCTGCGGGCGTCGCCGACAGCCAGCCCCGCTCCGGGGTCCTCCTCCATGTCGTCGGGCACTCCCTCCATGGCCAGATCGACGGCAAGGGATGGAGCGGAGGCCCGGCACTCGGCGTCGTCATCCGGGCACCGCGTCGGCCGGCCGCGCGCGTCTTCCGGGTACGTGGCCGTCACCCCGGCCACAGTCAACAACAGCATCACTCCAGCGGCCACGCCCGACGCCCGCCTTCCCATTGTGAGCCCCTCTTCCCATGAATCACGCACCCCATGCGCTACAAACACGATACACGACCGCATCCCATCCCGTCAATGGGTTGGTGTCCCTCATTTCGTTCTGTTGAACTCGTTTCGGTATCATGGCCGGGAATACACTTCCGGGAACCTGTCTATGGAGGGCGCGGAGGCATGAAGGGGATTGCAGCGTGGGTCGGGGCGGCGGCACTGGTGCTGTCTGCGGCGGGTGCGTTTGCACAGGAGGCGCCGGCGGGCACGGGGTCCGTTTCGGTGCTCGACAGCTACTCCGTCTGGCGGTTCACCTGCCAACTGGCGCCGCCCGTGCTGGAGAACGGTGAGACCGTCAGCTTCCAGTGGCGATGGCTGAACACGGAGACGCCGCCGGCCGCTGAGGGATGGGAGGCGACCGACTTCGACGACCAATTCTGGGCGCGCGGGACGGCGCTGCTGGTGCCGAAGACGGCGCTGGCGAAGCGGCTCTGCGTGCGCGGCAAGTTCACCGTGACCGATCCCGCCGCCGTGAGGGACCTGAAGCTGACGGTCGGCTACCGCGGCGGGCTCGTGGTCTACCTGAATGGCAAGGAAGTCGCGCGGGAGCACGTCGCGGCCGGCGAACCGCTGGCAGACGGGCCGGTTGGCGAGGAGCGCACGTTGACCGACCTGACGATCGCGGCCGACAGCCTGCAGACGGGCGCGAACGTCGTCGGGCTGGAGATCGTGCGGGCCTCTTACCCGGTTCAGGAGAGCGGCGAGGAGGTGCGGGAGTACACGCCGGCAGCCTGTGAACTCCAGCGCGTCGAACTCGTCGCGGCGACTGCCGACGGGCTTGTTCCGAACGCCGTCCGGCCGGACGGCTTCCAGGTGTGGAACGCCGACATCCTGGCCTCCGACTACGACCTCGACTTCGGCGACGCGGCCGAGGGTCTGCGGCCGGTCGTCATCACGGCCGCGCGGAACGGGCTGTTCGACGGCAAGGTCATCGTCGGCTCGACCCGGCCGATCGTGGGCCTCACGGCCACGCCGGGCGATCTGACGGGTCCCGGCGGCGCGATCCCGGCGTCGGCCGTGGATGTGCGCTACGGCATCCCGTGGGGCGAGCAGGCGCTGACGTCCGAGACCCACCTGACCGACGTCGCGCCGTACACCACCTTCCCGACGCTGCTGGATGGCCTGTCGGACGAGGCACCGGCGCGGGTCGATCCCGTCGTCTTCGAGCCGACGAAGGCGCGGGGCGAGGTGCTCTACGTCCGCACCGACCTCATCAACAAGAACCTGCTGGGCTCCAAGATCCCGGGGCATCTCCGGCTCCGGGGCGGGCGCGACTACCGCTTCTACTCCTACCCCACGCCGCCCGACGCCAAGCCGCCCGTGGGCGGCGCCGTGGTGCCCGTGTGGCTCAGCGTGCGCGTGCCGGCCGATGTCGGAGCGGGCACATATGCCGGCTCTGTGCGGATCGAGGCCGAAGGGGAGGCGCCCGTGGACGTGCCCGTCGAGGTGCGCGTCGCCGACTGGCGGCTGCCCGATCCCGACGACTACCGCACCTGGGTGGATATGATCCAGTGCCCCGACACCCTCGAACTGGAATACGGCGTCGAGCGGTGGTCGGATGAGCATTTCGACCTGATCGCGAAGTCATTCGAGCAGATGGGCCGCACCGGTTGCCGCATCGTCTACGTGCCCCTGATCGCCCACACGAACGTCGGCAACGAGGAATCGATGGTCCGGTGGGTGAAGAAGGAGGACGGCGGCTACGGCTACGACTTCTCGACCATGGAGCGTTACCTGGACGTCGCCGAGAAGCACATGGGCACGCCGAAGAAGATCATTTTCCTCATCTGGGACGTCTACATGACCCCGAAGGACGACGGCGCGATTGCCGGCGGGGCGGCGGTGCGCAAGAGGCTGACGAGGGAGAACCTGGACAAGAAGGGCGGCAACTACGGGCTCGGCCCCAAGGTGACCGTGCTCGATCCCGCGACGGGCACGACCGAGAACGTGACTCTGCCCACGCTCTTCGAGACCGAAGCCAGCACGCCGCTCTGGAAGCCGCTCTTCGACGAACTCCATTCCCGCCTCCGGACGCGCGGGCTGGATGAGGCGATGACGTTCGGCATCCTCTACGACACGTGGGCGACGAAGGACGAGATGGCGTTCCTCAAGGACGTGGCCGGCGACGTGCCCTGGGCCATCCAGTCGCACGAGGGGTTCGTCACAAGCTGGCATGACATGGACAAGCCGGAGCGCAGGCGGATGTACGATATCGCGCGGATCGGCTACCAGGCGCGAGTCTGGTCCGTGACGTTCTCCGACGACGGCGCCGACCGGGGCAAGGGCTACAGGGGCGGGATCGAGAGCCACCGCGGCTGGGCACGCGCGGACCTGGTGGCGCTCTTCGACCGGTTCTCGCGGGAGCGGCATCCGTGTACGCGATGGTTCCGCATGATGGAGGCGGCGATCACGGGCTCGCAGTGCGGGCTGGGGCGCCTGGGCGCCGACTACTGGCTCGTCGTGAAGGACAAGCATGGGCGGCGCACGGCCCGCAGCTACCAGCGCTACCCCGAAAGCGACTGGCGAAACCTGTTCATCGCCGACTCCATGCTGGCCCCCGGGCCGAACGGGCCGGTCTCGACCAACCGCCTGGAGGCGCTCCGCGAAGGCGTGCAAGACGCCGAGGCGTACATAGTGGTCGAGGAAGCCGTGACGGACGAGGCGCTCAAGGCGAAGCTGGGCGAGGACCTGGCCGGCCGCTGCGAAGAATATCTGGCCGCGCGCCACATGATGCTCTGGCTGAGCCTCAGCAACCTGCAGCTCCACGGCCGCGACGAGAAGCGGCCGGGCATCAGCGCAAAAGGCTGGCGGGCCGCCCCGAACGCCACCGGCCACCAGTGGTTCCTCGGCTCCGGCTGGCAGGCCCAGCGCGTCCGGCTCTACGAACTCGCGGGCGAAGTGCAGCGCAAGCTTGCTGAGGAGTAGCACGCGTCGCAACGGTCGGGCAGGGAGGTGATATACCGCAGAGGACGCAGAGGGCGCGGAGAACGGCAGAAGACGGCAGAGGACGGCAGAGGAGGGATGGAGGGCGGGGTCAGGAGTGTGACTGCGTTGCGTTGCCGATGGCAGCTCTTGTGTCTTCTCCGGAGCCGTTGCCCTCTGCGTTCTCGGCGCTCTCTGCGGTGACATATCTTTGGACCGCGGAGGACGCAGAGGGCGCGGAGAACGGCAGAAGACGGCAGAGAACGACA
>JAAYEJ010000029.1 GCA_012728835.1 Candidatus Brocadiaceae bacterium
CAGGATGACAGCAGGGGGGGCGGCGCGGGTGCGAGCCGGGCGGCTCGTGTTGCGTGCGCCGTCCGGGGGCGGACGCTTCGCCGCAGTCGTTGGGTCGAGGTCCTTCGCGCCGCCTGAGCGGCGCTCAGGATGACAGCAGGGCGGTCGGCGCGGGTGCGAGCCGGGCGGCTCGTGTTGCGTGCGGCGTCCGGGGGCGGACGCTTCGCCGCAGTCGTTGGGTCGAGGTCCTTCGCGCCGCCTGAGCGGCGCTCAGGATGACAGCAGGGCGGGCGGCGCTCAGGATGACAGCAGGGTGGTCGGCACGGGTGCGGACATGTGGCCCGGCCGCCCGGCGGCCCATCCGCCGCAGGCGCGCGCCCGTCAGGCCCGGGGGTGCGCGCGGTCGTAGGTTGCCTTCAGGTCCTCGTGCGAGAGGTGGGTGTAGATCTGGGTCGTGCTCAGGTTCTCGTGTCCGAGCAGCTCCTGCACGGAGCGCAGGTCGGCACCGTTCGAGAGCATGTGTGTGGCGAAGCTGTGGCGCAGGGCGTGGGGGCTGAGTTCGGGGTTCAGGCCGGCCGTCAGCGCGTGCCGCTTCAGGATGCGCCGCACGCTGCGTGGCGTCAGGCGCCGGCCGCCGCGGGCGTTGAGGAACAGCGCGTGGGAGTCGTTGCGGCGGGGCGTGTCGGGTGCGGCGGTGCCCAGGTAGGCGCCGATGGCCTCGACGGCGCAGCGGCCGACGGGCACGATGCGCTCCTTCTTGCCCTTGCCGCGTACGCGCACCAGGCCGTCGCCGGCGGCGACGTCGGCCAGGTCGAGGGCCGTCAGTTCGCCGACGCGCAGCCCGCCGCCGTAGAGCGTCTCGAGCATGGCCAGGTCGCGGCGGCCGGCCCAGGTGGCGGGATCGGGCGCGGCCAGGAGGCGTTCGACCTCGCTGATGGTCAGGAAGCGCGGCAGCCGCTGCTCGCGGCGCGGGGAGCGGAGGATGACCATCGGGTTGTCCTGGCGCAGGCCCTGCCGCTGGAGGAACTTGTGGAAGCTGCGCACTGCGGCGGTGCGGCGCGCGAGCGTGGCTCGGGCCAGGCCGCGCGCCTGCAGTCCGGCCATGAACGCGCGGACGTCCTGCAGGCCGACCTCGAGCATCGTGCGGCCGCGCCGGTCCATGAAGTCGGCGAACATCGCCAGGTCCGTGGCGTAGGCGCGGATGGTGTGGGGCGAGCAGCCGCGCTCGACCGCCAGGCGATGCAGGAAGTCGTCGATCAGTTCGTCCATGTCGGGCCTCGTCGGCCATGATAGGCGGGTGTGCGGGGCGGCTGCAAATACCGTCCCGGTCAGCGGGGGGCGTTCCGGCGCTTGACACGGGGGGCGGGCGGCGATAGGTTGGGCGCTCCGGCCGCCCGGGGACGGCGGCTCACGCAGGGGCGGGGAGACGATGGACATCGACGCACTGGAGGCCGGGCAGCTCATCACCGACGAGGTCTTCCTGGTCGCCGAAGCGCGGCTGCAGGTCGACCGGCGCGGGCAGCAGTACTACACCCTGACGCTGAACGCCGAGGGCGGCCGGCCGATCGAGGCCAAGGTCTGGTCCGACAGCATCGGGGCCGCCATCGAGGCCGGCCGGGGGCTGGAGGTGCTGGCCCGGATCGACGAGTTCCGCGGCAAGAAGCAGCTTAACGTCCAGCGCTACAAGGTGCTCGATGCGGCCGACTACGACCTGTCGGCGTTCGTGCGCACGGCCGACATCGACGCGGACGCGGCGTTCGAGACGCTGTTCGACTGGGAGCGCGAGGGGTATGTCGACCCGCTTCTGAAGCGCCTGATGGCCGAGTTCCACGGCAACGCGGCGTTCGCGGCCGAGTTCAAGACCTGTCCGGCGGCCAGCCACAACCACCACAACTACGCGGGCGGCCTGATCGAGCACACGCTGGAGGTCTGGCGGCTGGCCGAGGCCATCCTGGGCGCCGGGGTGGGTGCGTTCGACCGCGAGATGGTCCTGTGCGCCGCGGCGCTGCACGACGTCGGCAAGGTCCGCAGCTATCGGCTGGTGGCCGGCATCAGCCAGCGCACGGAGGTGGGGGAGCTGCTGGATCACATCTTCGTGAGCGCCTCGATGGTGAGCAACGTGTGGGACGCTGCCGTGCGGCCGGAGGTGCCGGCCGAACGGCAGGAGGCCGCCGCGCGGCGCAAGGGGTTGCTGCTGCACGCCGTCCTGAGCCATCACGGCAAGCGCGAATGGGGCGCGCCGGTGGTGCCGCGCACGCCGGAGGCGGTGCTGGTGCACTACTGCGACGTGATCAGCTCGACGATGCGCATGTGCTTCGACGCGCTGGGGAACGCGCCGGAAGGCGAGCCGTGGACGGACAACGTGTACATCATGGACCAGGCGCGCCGCCTGTTCGTGCCCCGCGATCCGGTCTGACGCACCCGTCGGGCTTCGCACTGCCGTCCCCGCATCCTCTGTACTGGAGACATCCATGAGCGATCGTGACGTTGTGCGGGAAGCCGTCGCCCGGATCCGTTCGGGGCCCGTGACGACGGGCGTCATCGGCCTGGGCTACGTGGGGCTGCCGCTGGCGCTGCTCTGCGCCCGGCGTCTGGGCACCGTGGTGGGGCTGGAAGCGGACCCCGAGCGCGTCGAGGCGGCCCGGGCGTGCCGGCCCTACATCGACGACGTGACGGCGGCCGAGCTGCAGGAGGCCGCCCGCGCGGGCTTTCGCGCGACCACCGACCCCGCCGAGCTGGCGGGGTGCGACGTGATCGTCATCTGCGTGCCCACGCCGCTGCGCAAGACGCGCGACCCGGACCTCTCGTACATCATCCAGAGCGTCGAGGCGGTGGCCGCCCACATGCGGCCCGGCAAGCTCATCGTGCTGGAGAGCACGTCGTATCCGGGCACGACCGACGAACTCGTCCGTCCCTACCTGGAGAAGGACGGGCTGACGGCGGGGCGGGACTTCTTCCTGGCCTTCAGCCCCGAGCGCATCAACCCGGGCCCGGCCTACCGGAAGTTCAACCTGGTCAACACGCCGAAGGTCGTCGGCGGCATCACCCCGGCGTGCACGGAGGTGGCCGCGGCCTTCTACGGGAAGATCGTGCAGACCGTCGTGCCCGTGTCGAACAGCCGCGCGGCGGAGATGGTGAAGCTGATCGAGAACACCTACCGCAGCGTCAACATCGCGCTGGCCAACGAACTGGCGCAGATGTGCAACGAACTGGGCGTGGACGTCTGGGAGGTCGTCGATGCCGCCCGGACGAAGCCGTACGGCTTTGAGGCCTTCTACCCGGGGCCCGGCCTGGGCGGGCACTGCATCCCCGTGGACCCCTTCTACCTGGCCTGGAAGGCGCGCCTGCACGGCATCGAACCGCGGTTCATCGACCTGGCCGGACGCGTCAACGCCGAGATGCCCCGCCACGTGGTGAGACTGGTCACCGACCTGCTGAACGAGGCCGCCCGACCCGTGCGCGACTCGCGCGTGCACGTGCTGGGCGTCGCCTATAAACCCGACGTGGCCGACACGCGCGAGTCGCCGGCCCTGCCCATCATGGAGTCGCTGAGGCGCAAGGGCGCGTGCCTGTCATACACCGACGCGCACGTGCCGTCCGTGCGGCTGGCCGGAGGCGAGGAACTGCGCTCGGTGCCGCTGGCCGACGCCGACCTGCCCGGGGCGGACCTGGTGCTCATCGTCACGGACCATGCGGACTTCCCGTGGGGCGAGATCGTGTCGCAGTCGCGGCGCATCCTGGACACGCGCAACGTGCTCAAGGACTTCCGCGAGCCGCACATCCGGAAGCTGTAGGGATACCCCGGGGACGCTTCCCGCCGTGGAGGGGCACGCTCCGTCGTGCCCGCTCCTGCAATCACCGGCCGCTCGCCATCCCCGGCCGCGACAGAGCGCGGCCCTCCACTTGCACGGACGGTTCACGCCGCTGGAGGGGCACGCTCCGTCGTGCCCGCTCTCGCAATCACCGGCCGCCTGCCATCCCCGGCCGCGACAGAGCGCGGCCCTCCACCGATCCCCGGCCGCGACAGAGCGCGGCCCTCCACTTGCACGGACGGTTCACGCCGCTGGAGGGGCACGCTCCGTCGTGCCCGCTCTCGCAATCACCGGCCGCCTGCCATCCCCGGCCGCGACGGAGCGCGGCCCTCCACTTGCACGGACGGTTCACGCCGTTGGAGGGGCACGCTCCGTCGTGCCCGCTCCACGCCACCGGGCGGGGGCGCCCGGCGCTACCCATTGGGGGGGGCGGCCATGCGCGGGCGGGCCGTCAGGACTGCTCGCCGGAGGGTGCCTCGGCGGCCAGGGCGTCGTACTTCGCCTGGATCGCCTTGAGGATGGGGACGTTGTAGAGCCACCAGGAGCAGGCGGGGATGCTGCGGACCTCGCCGGTGTCGACGTCCTCGTAGGCGAAGCCGGAGGCACAGCGGACCAGGCGGGCCGATTCGAGCGAGTGGGTCTCCTCGAAGGGCAGCACGATGACCCTGAGCGGGTCGCGCAGGTGCGTGTGCGCGCGCAGTTGGTCGGCCAGGGGCTTGCCGGCCAGCAGGCCGGTGAAGAGCCGCAGGAGCGCGAGCTTCGGCGAGCCCTGCATCACCCGGCGGGTGTCGCAGGATCGGTGCCACCAGCCGTTCATCGCCCGGAGCGCCCTGAGGCGGCCCGGGCGTTCGCCCAGCGTCTCGGCGACGTCCAGCGCGTCCCGGGCGGCCTCGGCCAGCGGCCTCTTGAGGAAGTGGCTGACGGGCCGGTAGCGTTCGCCGTCGCTGATCAGCAGGGTGGCGGACTCGCAGTTCGGGTGCACGCTCTGGAACGTCTCGCGGTGGCCGGCTCCGACGCTGGACAGGATGCCGGTGAACTCGTTCTGCATGCCCAGCGGCAGGAACTCCACCGGCTCGTCCAGCGCGGCGTCGACCATCTGTTCGACGTCCTCGATGGTGGTGACGGCCGTGGTCTCGTATCGGTCGTTGTCCCACGTCTCCGTCAGGGGCAGCAGGTAGAGGCCCTTGAGGTGGCTGCGGTGCTCGTGGCAGAAGGCGATCGTGTCGGCCATGTGCCGGTCGTTGATGCCGCGGGCGCAGCAGCACATGATGATGTTCTGTCGGCGCTTGCTGAAGCGGCGCATGTTCTCCAGGGCCTGGATCTTCTTGGCGGCGACGCTCGTGTTCTTGCGCATGCCCGCGTAGATCTCCGGCGCGCGTCCGTCGAACCCGAGCAGGATGGGCACGTCCTTCTCGCAGAGGCGGCGGCAGTAGTCCTCGTCGGCCAGCTTCAGCCCGTTGGTCACCACGAAGATGGTCAGGCCGAACGAGCGCCCGAGGTCGATCAGCTCGAACAGGTCGTCGCGGCAGGTCGGCTCGCCGCCGAAGAAGTGGACGACCGGCTTCGGCTCCCACTGCGACAGGCCCTTGAAGATGCGCTCGAAGTACTGTCGCGGGGGGTAGAACTCGAACCGCATCGACGGGACGTTCGCCACGCAGATCGGGCAGTTCATGTTGCAGCGGTTCGTCACGTCCAGGAACACCATGCGGGGCGAGCCGTGGGCGAAACAGGTGTCGCACGTCAGGCTGCAGGCGGGCACCCGGGCGGGGTCGAAGCGCGCCAGGCGCCGCTTCGCCTGCCAGGCATCCGCGTCGTTGCTCACCACCGCCTCGCTGTAGCCGCAGGTGGGACAGGTGCGGGCCAGGTAGACCTGCCCGTCGCGGATGACGTGTTCGACGGGCACGCGGGCACGGCACTTCTCGCAGACGCCGTAGTTCATGGGCGACCCCTGTATGTGCGACCCCGACCGGGGGGGGCGTGTTCTGTAGAGAAACGGCGGAACCCCCTATGGTAGTGCGGGAGGGCGGGCCGCCGCAAGGACAGGGCGGGCCGTGCGCGCCGGGCGTGGCTCAGGGCGGATCGGCCGGCGCCAGGAGGGTGCGCCATTCGGAGTCGGCGGCGGCCAGGTCGGCCGGCTCGCCGCCGCTGCGGAAGGTGGCCGTGCGGCCGGCGGCGACGCGGAGGTCCTGTCCGCCGGCGGAGACGTGTGCGGTGCCCTCAAAGACGGTGACGGTCAGCGTGTCCGGGTCGGGAGAGTGGAACTCCGCGCGGCCGCCCGCCAGCTCGGCGCGTGCCGGGGCCGTGCGGACCGACACGGCCGGGCCTCCGCCGGGGCATCGTACCAGGCAGCGGCCGGCATACAGGCTCACGCCCGTCGCGCCGTGCACTTGCAGGCGCCCGCCGGGTGCGAGGTGGATGCGCGCCTCGCCGTCCGCCGGCGCGATCTCTGCCAGCCCCTGCGGCCCGGTGCGGCAGACGGCACCGCGCCGCAGCCGCACGGCGGTCCCTGCCGCCAGGACGGCATCGTTCATCCGGACCTCGCCCCGAACGGCGGCCAGTTCGCCGACGGGCCAGAGGTGGAACCAGGCCAGCGCCACGGCGCCGGCCAGCAGGATGGCGCCCGTGAAGCCGAGGAACCCACGGAAGGCCGTCCGGCTGGGGGCCGCCGCCAGGCCGCCCAGGTCGTAGAGCACGATCAGGGTCACGGCCATCATCAGTTGCGTCACAAGGTCGGGCGGCGTCAGGATCGCTCCGACGATGAACGCCGTCAGGACGAACCCCTTGCGGCAGCGCTGCAGGGCGGCCGGTTCGAGCACGCCCCACCGGATCAGGTAGAAGATGATGACGGGCGTCTGGAACACGATGGCGAGCGCCACCGTGAGCGTGAACACGAGCGAGAGGTAGCTGCCGATCATCAGCACCGGCTCCGCCCAGCCGCCCGACAGGCTGATGAGGTAGCGCAGCGCGACGGGCAGGAATACGAAGTAACCGAAGCCGACGCCGGCGGCCAGGCAGAGGAGGCAGGCGGCCGCCAGCCGGACGCCCCGGCGGCGCTCATGCGGGAACAGGCCGGGGGCAATGAACGCCCAGAGCTGGTAGATGACGACGGGCGAGACGAGCACCAGGCCGAAGGCCATGCACGTCTTGATCTGCGCGATGAATGACTCGAAGTGGCTGCTGTACTTCAGCAACGTGTCGAGGTCCAGCGCCTGCATGGCCAGCACGTGCGGCCGTTGGACGATCAGCCAGATCCGGTGGCGGAACTTCCAGCAGAGGACGAACGCGGCCCCCACGGCGACCAGGCAGATGATGAGGCGGCGGCGGAGTTCCTCCAGATGCTCGCCGAGCGGCATGACGGCCATCCCGTCCTGGTCCCGTCTGCGCGGCGGCCGTTCCTGTTCTGGCATGCCCCTCTCACCCGTTCGCGACCCGCAGGGCATTATACAGAGGCCCCGACGGGGCGCCAAATGCGGCCGCAGGGCGGCCACCGTCGCACCCGCACACGGGTGGCGCGGCCGTCTCGGCCGCGGGTTGTGGTGCCCTGCGGGGGGTGTGTACAATCGCGGTCCGTCGGCGGTTCGCGTGGACGAGGGAGACGAGCATGGCGAGCGTGGACGAGAGGCTGAAGGAGCTGGGCCTGGAGTTGCCGCCGGCGGCTGCGCCGCTGGCGCAGTACGTGCCGGCGAAGCGGCTGGGGGAGGGGGTGTCGGTCGCGCAGGGGCGCGAGTGTGCGCGGCTGTGCGCGCTGAACGCACTGGCGGCCGTGAAGCAGGCGGCCGGGAGTCTGGAGTCCGTGGCGGAGGTGGTGCAGCTCCGGGGGTTCGTCCGCAGCGCGCCGGACTTCGGGGACCAGCCGGAGGTGGTCAACGCGGCGTCCGAGCTGATGGCGGCCCTGTTCGGCGAGGCGGGCCGGCACGTGCGTTCGGCGGTGGGCGTGAGCGCCCTGCCGCGGGGCGTGCCGGTGGAGCTGGAGCTGATCGTGCGGCTCAAGGCGTAGCGGCCCCCGGCCGGGGGCGGTCAGTATTCCTTGCGCCGGCGCGAGGACGGGATTCCGAGCACCTTTCGGTATTTGGAGACGGTGCGGCGGGCGATCTCGATGCCCTGCGCGGCCAGTTGGGCGGCCACCTGGTCGTCGCTGAGCGGGTTGGTCTTGTCTTCGTTCTCGATGATCTGCAGGAGCTTCTGGCGGACGACCTCCCAGGACTCGACCTCTCCATCGTTCTTCTCGACGCCGCCGGTGAAGAAGTGCTTGAGCGAGAAGACGCCGCGGGGCGTCTGGACGTGCTTGCCGGCCAGTGCGCGGCTGACGGTGGAGACGTGCACGCCGACGCGGTCGGCGATCTCCTGCATCCTCAGGGGCTTGAGGGCCATCGGGCCCTTGTCGAAGAATGCCTTCTGCTCTTCGACGATGGCGGAGGCGATGTTGTAGATCGTGCTGCGGCGCTGCTGGATGGCGTCGATGAGCCAGCGTGCGCCCTGGAGCTTGTCCTTCAGATAGGCCTGGGTGCGGGCGTCGAGGTCTTCGCGCTGGAGGCGCCGGGCGTAGTAGGCGGCGATGCGCAGGGGGGGCAGGTCGGCGTCTTCGAGCATGACGCGGTATTCGCCGTCCACGAGTTCCACGCGCAGATCGGGCACGACGTGGGGTGCGGTCTGCTCGCCGAAGAGGGCGCCGGGCATGGGGTTGAGGGCGCCGATCTGGTCGATGGCGTGCTTGAGTTCCTCCATGGTGCAGCCGAGGGCACGGACGATGCCGGGGTAGCGGTTCTTGAGGATGTCCTGGAAGTGCTCGGAGATGAGTTGCCGCAGGAGCGGGTAGTCGGGGGCGTGTTCGTCGAGCTGGAGGAGCAGGCACTCTTCGAGCGTCCGGGCGCCGACGCCGGGGGGCTCCAGGCCCTGGACGACGCGCAGGGCCTGGCGGGCCAGTTCGATGTCGACGGGCTCGTCCATCGACTCGACGATCTCCTCGAGGGGGTATTCCAGGTAGCCGCGCCAGTCCAGGTTGGCGATGATGTTCTCGCAGGCGGCGAGCACCTCGGGGGCGAGGTCCAGGTAGGTGATCTGGGACTGCAGGTGGTCGGCCAGGGTGATCTCGGGGGCGGGGGAGTTCTCGATGGCTGCGCGCTTGCCGTCTTCATCGTCGGCCGGGGAGCCGCGCACCCCCAGCTCCGTCGCCTCCCCTTCGGCCTGCCGGATGATCTCCTCGACGGCGTCGTAGTCTTCGTCTTCGAGGGGCTCGGGCTCGGTCTCGGGCTCCTCCTGGAGCGGTTCGACCACTTCGAGGTCCTCGACGGGGCCGTCTTCGGGCGCCTCGCCGTCGGCGGCGTCTTCCGGCCCGGCGACCTCCAGCAGGGGGTTCTCCAGCAGTTCCTGGTCGATGCGTTCGCGCAGTTCGAGCAGCGGGAGCTGGAGGATCTCAATGGACTGGATGATCTGCGGGGCGAGCTTGAGCCGCATCTCCTGGCGGGCCTGCAGGCTGGCTTCGAGTCTCATCGCTCGCTCACTGTGTCTATCGCAACGCTATCGGGGCATCTCGCGCCGCCCCGTCAGGGCATCGGTCAGCACGGCAGAGTCGGCGTATTCCAGGCGGCTGCCGCTGGGCAGGCCGCGGGCCGGGCGGGTGACGCGCACGCCGGTGCCTTCCAGGGCCTGGCGTACGTAGAGCGCGGTGGCCTCGCCCTCCATGTCGGGATCGGTGGCGACGATCACCTCCTTAACCTCGCCGCCGGCGACCCGCGTGCGCAGGCTGCGCACGGTCAGATCCTCGGGCTCAATGCCGTCCAGGGGGGCGAGCCGCCCGCAGAGCACGTGGTAGAGCCCTCTGTAACCACCGGTCTGCTCGATGGATACGACGTCGCGCGCGTCTTCCACGACGCAGAGCACGGAGCGGTCGCGGCGCGGATCCGAGCAGACGGGGCAGGGGTCGGTCTCGGCGAACTGGTGGCAGGTGGAGCACTGCCGGACGCGGTGCTTCACCTCCCGGATGGCGTCCGCCAGGGCGAGCGCCTCCTGGTCCGACGAGCGCAGCACGTGGTATGCCAGCCGTTCGGCCGTGCGTTCGCCAATGCCGGGCATCCGGCCCAGCAGGTCCATCAGCCGGGCGATGGACTCTGTGTAGCCCCGTGTCACCTGCCCGTCGCTCCCTCTCGCTCGGTCTCTCCGATGGTATTGTACCGGCCGCCCCCCGAGTTGGCAATCCGTCAGAGCAGCCCTTCGAGCCCCGGGATGCCCATGTTGCCGGCGACCTTGCCCCGTTCGGCCTCCTCGAGTTCCTGGGCCTTCTTGAGCCCCTGGCGGATGGCCGCCAGGACCATCTCCTGGAGGAACTCGGGGCCTTCCTCCTCGAAGACGGTCTGGTCAATCTTGACGTCCAGAGGCTCCCGGAGCCCGTTGAAGACGACCTTGACCATGCCGCCGCCGGCGGTGCCCTCGACGGCGCGTTCGCGGAGGTCTTCTTCCACCTCGCGCATGCGCCGCTGCATGTCCTTCATCTGCTTCTGGGCCTGTTTCATCAGACCGCCCAGATCGCCGAGACCTCCGAGTCCTCGCATGTCGTCTGCTCCGTTCTGCGGATAGTGCGCACTGCAAACAGCCGGGGCCGTCACTCCTCGGTTTCGTCCGGAGGCGGGGCCTGGTCCTCAACCTCCGGCCCGCCGTCGGGGGGGGCGGTCCGTTCCAGCCGCACCGGATTCAGCCCCAGGGCCTTTTCCCCTTCCAGGAACGCCGTGCGCAGCGGGCCCTCGGCCATGGCCTCGCGGGCCGTCTCCGGTGCGTCGGCGCAGCTCATCATCTCGCGGAACTTCCGGTCCGGCACCCCGGCCGGCGGCGCCGCCGAGAAAGGGGGCGGGGCGTCGTCCGGCGCTCCGGGCGGCTTGGCGGCCGCCCTGGCTCCGTTGTTCAGGCGTTCCTTCAGGCGCGCGATCGAGGCGGAGGCCCCTGAGCCGGCCGTTCCGGGCGCGTCGGCCGGGGGGCGGGCCGGCCGCCGCTGCGGGGGCGGGTCGGGGCGGCCGGCGTCGGTCGCCCCGGAGCCGGCGAGCCGTTCGACGGCCTCGGCCAGGGGCAGCAGGTCGGCCAGGCGCGCCATCTTGACCACGGCCAGTTCCAGCGCGATGCGTCCGGTCGTGTCGCGCCGCGCGCGCAGCCGGGCCTCGCGCAGGAGCTGCAGCATGTAGGTGAGCTGATCGGGCGAGAAGAGGTCCGCCTGGGCCTTGCGCGTCTCCGCGTCGGCCGCCGCGCCGGCCAGCATGGGGTCGTCGGGGCCGCAGTAGCAGGCCACGAGCAGGTCGCGCAGGTACTCGCTGAGCTGGTCGGCGAAGTCCTCCGGGGCGGTGCCTCCGAACAGGAGCGCGTGCAGAGCGCGCAGGGCGGCGGCCACGTCCTGGCGGGCGAAGGCGTCCACCATGCGGCTCAGCGCCTCGCGGTCGACCGCGCCGAGCACGCCGAGCACGTCCTGCATGCGCACGGTCTGGCCGGCGGCGGCCACCTGGTCCAGCGTGCCCAGGGCGTCGCGCATGGAGCCGCGCGCGGCGCGGGCGACGGCGGCCAGCGCGCCGGGCTCGGCCTGCAGGCCCTCGTCCGCGCAGACCTTCTCCAGCATGGTCACGATGCCGGCGTCGGGTATGCGGCGGAAGGTGAAGCGCTGGCAGCGGCTCGTGACCGTCTCGGGTATCTTCTGCGGGTCGGTGGTGGAGAAGATGAACTTGACGTGCGCGGGGGGCTCCTCGAGCGTCTTGAGCAGCGCGTTGAACGCCGGCTCGGTGAGCATGTGGACTTCGTCGATGTAGTAGACCTTGAAGCGGCCGTGCGCGGGGGCCAGGCGCACGTTCTGTCGCAGGCTGCGCACCTCGTCGATGCCGCGGTTGGAGGCGCCGTCGATCTCCATCACGTCCATGTCGTCGCCCGTGGCGATACGGCGGCAGGATTCGCATTCGCCGCAGGGGTCGGGCGTGGGGCCGTCCTTGCAGTTCAGCGCCATGGCCAGCAGGCGCGCGGCCGTCGTCTTGCCCACGCCGCGGGAGCCGCAGAAGAGGTAGGCCTGGGCGACGCGGCCCGTGCGGACGGCGTTGCGGAGGGTGGTGGTCACCGGCTCCTGCCCGATGACGTCCTCGAAGCGGCGCGGGCGGTACTTGCGGGCGAAGACCACGTACATGTCCGGGCCCCGGAACTCAGAGGGGAGAGGCCGCCGCGCACGCCGGGCGCCGGCCCGACAGCGCCGAAAGAAAGGGGCCGTGCGCTCCGCTCGAAGTCTGCTGCGCGGCAGTAACGCCAGGGCGACTCAGGGCAGGCGATCCCACGGCAGACGGGGTACTGCTTATGGCTGCTGGCTTCCGCCCCTGACCAGGTTCGCAGCCGCCCGACTCCATGGGACCCACCCCTCAACGCCGTCCCTGAGGTCCTTATCCAACACAGAGACAGAACTCCTCCCGGAGTGGTCAGCCCTGCTCAAGCGGTTTGCAGGTTACAGGGCACCGCTAGCGCCCCGCTTAGCACGGCCCCATCATGTTCAGTCCGCTGCGCCGTCGCGCTCCGCGAGGGCACACCGCGTAGCGTACCACAGACGGCCCCCCGGGGCAACCGAATCCCGTGCGGCTGCGCCGGGCTCGCACCGGCGCAGCCCGCCCTGCTGTCATCCTGCCCGAGCAGGGTCTCGTGGCTGATCTCATCGACCCTGCTCGACCGGCGCAGCCCGCCCTGCTGTCATCCTGAGCGCCGCTCAGGCGGCGCGAAGGACCTCGATCCGGCAACTGCGGCGACGCGTCCGCCTGCCGGACGCCGTACACAACACGCACCGCCGCCGGGCGTGCACCCGCGCCGCCGGCCGCACGGGGCGAGGTTCTTCGTCGCTCCGCTCCTCAGAATGACAAAGCTCGTGTGTGCCCGTCCGTGTGAGGCACCGCGGCCGCACCTGCACCCGCGCCGGCGGCCGCACGGGCGAGGTTCTTCGTCGCTCCGCTCCTCAGAATGACAGGAGGGGACGATGCCCGGCGCCCCGCCTTCCCAAGCGGCCGAGGGCGGCCATTTGATTTGACCGGCGGCCGCTCCTATACTCGCAGGCGATATCGGGTTCCACATTCTCGCTCCAGGGGATGTCTCCATGCTTGTGATCGCCGAACGCATCAACGCCACGCGACGCCGCATCGCCCGGGCCTTCGAAGAGCGCGACGCCCGACTGCTGGCGCGCGAAGTGCGCAGGCAGGCCCAGGCGGGGGCCGACTTCATCGACGTGAACGCCGGCAGCGATCCCGCTCGGGAGGTCGAGAACCTCTCGTGGGCCGTCGAGGTGGTGCAGGACTGCACCGAACTGCCCCTCTGCCTGGACTCGGCCAACGCCGACGCGTTGCGGGCCGCCGTGCGGCTCGTCCGCGGCGAGGTCGTCATGCTCAACTCCGTGACCGGCGAGCGCGAGAAGATGGCCCGGGTCCTGCCCCTGGCCGCCGAGTGCGGCGCCCGCCTCGTCGCCCTGGCCATGGACGACCACGGCCTGCCGGAGACGGCCGAGCGGCGCATGGAGGTCACCGCCTCCCTGGTCGAGGCGGCCGGGCAGCACGGCATCCCAGCCGACCGCCTCTACGTGGACCCCTGCATCCAGCCCGTCAGCACCAGCCCCGGCCAGGCCATGGAGGTGCTCTCGGCGGTGTTCCGGATCATGCAGGCGTTCCCGGGCGTCCACACGACCTGCGGGCTGTCCAACATCAGCTTCGGCCTGCCGGGGCGGGCGCTGGTCAACCGCACCTACCTGGCCTGCCTGATCATGGCCGGGCTGGACTCGGCGATCGTGGACCCGACGGCGGAGGGGCTGATGGACGCCGTTCGGGCGGCCGAGGCGCTGGCCGGCCGCGACGAGTTCTGCATGAACTACATCCGCGCCGCCCGTGAGGCCGGCGTGTGAGCCCGGGGCGGCGGGCGAATGCCGATGGATGAACAGGTCCTGATCGAGACGCCGCGCGGCCGGCTGGTGGGGATGCTCCACCGTCCGCCGGGGCCGGCGTCGGCCCCCGGCGTGGTGTTCTGCCACGCGTTCGGCGAGGAGCGCAAGTCCAGCGCGCTGGCCATGGCGCGGCTCGCGCGGGCGGTGGCGGCGACCGGGCGGCCCGTGCTGCGGTTCGACTACTACGGCTGCGGCGACAGCGAGGGGGCGTTCATCGAGTCCGACGCCGCCACCCGGCTGGACGACGTGCGGGCGGCGGTGCGGTTCCTTCAGCACGCCGGCGGCCGGGAGGAGTTCCTGTTGCTGGGCCTGCGGCTGGGCGGCACGCTGGCGGCCCGGGCGGCCGAGGAGGCGGCCGGATGCGCGGGCCTCGTGCTGGTCGAGCCCGTGGCCGACGGGCGTGCGTACTTCGACGGCCTGACGCGCCGCAGCCTCGTGCGCGGCATGCTGACGCGCGGGAGCGGCGGCGCCCCGGAGGGCGGGGCGCACCGGGAGGCGGCCGGCGAGGGCGATGTGCTGGACCTGGACGGTTTCGCCATGCGGCCGGCGGCCGCCCGTTCGCTGGGCGCGCTGGGGATACGGAGCGGGGAGGTGGCCTTCGGCGGCCCGGTGCTCGTCTGCCAGGTGCATTTCAGGGACGCGGCGCGGCCGGACATGGAGGGCGTCTGCGCGGCCTATCGCACGGCGGGCGCAGCAGTTACGTTTGAGCGCCTCGTGCTGCCGCCGTTCTGGAACCGCGTCGATGTCGCCGTGGCCCCCGAGCTGGACCGGGTCGTCTGCGCCTGGCTTTCCCACTGAGGCGGCCGGGTTCGGAGGCCTCGGCGGCGGGAGAGCGGGGCGGGGTCAGGTCATTCGCATGCGGGGGGCGCGCCGGCCGCCCGGGCGTGGCGCTCCTGCAGGTATTGGTCGATGGCGGCGGCGGCCCGCTTGCCGGCGCCCATGGCCTGGATGACCGTTGCGGCGCCCGTGACGATGTCGCCGCCGGCGTAGACGCCGGGCAGGCTGGTGGCGCCGGTCACCTCATCGGCCGCGATCGTGCCCCACTTCGTGACTTCGAGCCCGGGGGTCGTCTGCGGCACCAGCGGATGGGGCCGGTTGCCGAAGGCGACGATGACCATGTCGACGGGGATGTCGAACTCGCTGCCTTCGACCGGGAAGGGGCGGCGGCGTCCGTCGGGGCCGGGCTCGCCCAGTTCCATGCGCACGCAGCGCAGCCCGCAGACCCAGCCGTGCTCGTTGCCCAGGACCTCTACGCTGTTGGTGAGCCACATGAACTTGAGGCCCTCGTGTTCGGCGTGCTTGAGTTCCTCGGCGCGGGCGGGGGCCTCCTCGATGGTGCGGCGGTAGACGAGCGTGACCTGCCGGGCGCCGAGCCGCATGGCCGTGCGGGCCGCGTCCATGGCCACGTTGCCGCCGCCGAGCACGGCCACGCGTTCCTTGACCATGATGGGCGTGGCGTAGTCGGCGCTGTAGCCGCGCATGAGGTTGGAGCGGGTGAGGTACTCGTTGGCGCTCAGGACGCCGTTGAGGTTCTCGCCCGGCACGCCGGCGAAGATGGGCGTGCCGGCACCGGAGCCGATGAAGACGGCCTCGTAGCCCTCGCTGAACAACTCCTCTATGGTGGCCGTCTTGCCCACCACGAAGTTGCGTTCGATCCCCACGCCCATCTGGTGCAGCAGGTCGATCTCGGCGTGCACGATGTCCTTGGGCAGGCGGAACGCCGGGATGCCGTACATCAGCACGCCGCCGGGCTCGTGCAGGGCCTCCAGGATGGTCGGGGAGTAGCCGCGCCGGGCCAGCTCGCCGGCGGCCGTGAGGCCGGCGGGGCCGGAGCCGACGACGGCGACCTTGATGCCGCGGGATGGCGCCAGGGCGGGGACTTCGACGTGGCCGCCGTTGCGTTCGAAGTCGGCGGCGAAGCGTTCCAGGTTGCCGATGGCGACGGGATCGCCCTTGCGCCCGAGCACGCAGAGCGCCTCGCACTGGGTCTCCTGCGGGCAGACGCGGCCGCAGACGGCCGGCAGCGTGTTGTCTTCCTTCAGTTTGCGCGCGGCGCCCAGGAAGTCATCCTCGGCGATGAGTCGGACGAAGCCGGGGATGTCCACGCCGACCGGGCAGCCCTCGACGCACCGGGGCTTCCTGCACTGCAGGCAGCGGCGCGCCTCGAGCACGGCCTGCTCCGGCCGGAGCCCGAAGGGGACCTCCTCGAAGTTGCGCACGCGGCTCTCGGCCGGCTGCTCCGGCATGGGCTGGCGCGGGATCTCGGCGGACCGCGCGGCGTTGCGGCCGGCCTCGATCATGGCGTCCTGCAGGGCCGTGTGCTTCCGGTCGCAGGAGTGGGCGGATTCGTACCTCGGCAGGTTGCGCTTGTGCGGGTCGCCTTCATACTGCTTCAGGCGGTGGGCCAGCTCGGCGAAGTCGACCAGGTGGCCGTCGAACTCCGGGCCGTCCACGCAGGCGAACTTCGTCTGCCCGTCCACCGTCACGCGGCAGCCGCCGCACATGCCCGTGCCGTCCACCATGATGGGGTTGAGGCTCACGACGGTGCGGACGCCGTAGGGGCGTGTGACCTCGGCGACGGCGGCCATCATCGGGACCGGGCCGACGGCGTAGACGGCGTCGAGCGTCTCGCCGGAATCGAGCAGTTGCCTGAGCAGGTCGGTGGGGAAGCCGTGGTGGCCGACCGAGCCGTCGTCCGTGGCCAGCTTCAGGTCGGTGCAGACGCTCCCGATCTCGTCCCGGAGGATGAGCAGTTCGCTGGTGCGGGCGCTGAGGATGCCGGTCAGGCGGCGGGCATGGCGGCTGAGGGCGTCGGCGATGGGCCAGATGAGGGCGATGCCCACGCCGCCGCCGACGGCCACGGCGTGCTCGCAGGGCTCCATCTCCGTGGGCATGCCCAGCGGGCCGGCGATGTCCGGGATGCGGTCGCCGGGCTCCATGGCGGCCAGCTTGCGGGTGCTGGCCCCGACGGCCTGGAAGACGATGGTGATCGAGAGGGCGCGGGGGTCGGCGGCGGCGATCGTCAGGGGCACGCGCTCGCCCGTCTGGTCGGGGCGCACGATGACGAACTGGCCGACCTTGCGTGCGACGGCGATGCGGGGGGCTCGGATGGTGGTGCGGTAGATGTCGGGCGCGAGGCGGTCCTTGGCCAGGATTTCGAACATGGGGCTCTCCGATCGGCAGGGCGGCCGGCGGGCGGTACGGGGGTCTGTCGAAGAAAAGCGCCGGCAGGGCCCCTCCAAAGGGGAAGCCTGCCGAGCAGGCTCCAAACACCCCCTGCCAGCGCCTCGTACGATTCTCGGCACCGGCCCGGTGGCCGACGCCGACGTTTGTCCGGAGGATTGTAAACCAATCGGAACCCCGTGGCAAGCCCATAAAAGGGGGATCCGGCGCCAGGATGCCGGAGCCCCGTCGGGGCCGCAATCCTGATTTGCATGATCCGGCGCAAGCGGCTATAGTGATGCCGATCCCTTCGGCCTGGAGGAACCGCCGTCATGAAGCGCCTGACGCTCTGCTGCCTGGTGCTGGCGTGTTGCTGCGCGGCGTCCGCCGGAGCCGAGACGGTGCGGCTGAAGACGGGCCACGTCCTGACCGGCGACGTGCTGGCTCAGAAGGCCGAGTTCCTGGTGCTGGACATCGGCTACACGGTGCTGGAGGTGCCTCGCGACCAGATCGAGGCGGTGGAGGCGTCCGAGGAAGCGGCGGGGCCGGGGCCCGAGGCCGGCAAGACGGGCGTGCTCTACCGGACCGCCGCCCTGAAGCCCGGCACGGTGCGGGATCTGGTGGAGACGTTCGGCACCGGCGTCGTCAAGGTCCACACGCCGAGTGGGAGCGGCAGCGGCCTGATCATCAACGAGCTGGGCCATGTCATCACGAACGCCCATGTCATCGAAGGGGAGACCCGCGTCTCGGTGATCCTCTTCGCGCGCGAGGGCGGCTCGACGGCCCGCCGCACGGTCGAGGACGTGCAGATCGTGGCCGTCAACACGTCGGCCGACCTGGCGCTGCTGAAGATCGAGCCGCCGGACGACGTGGCGCTGACCCCGCTCTACTTCGGCAGCATCGACCGGGTGCGTGCCGGCGAGCCGGTGTTCGCCATCGGCAACCCGTTCGGGCTCGAGCGCAGCGTCAGCGAGGGGATCGTCAGCCACCGGGCGCGCCTTGTCGACGGCATGCTGCTTCTGCAGACGACCGCGCCGATCAACCCGGGCAACAGCGGCGGGCCGCTGCTGAACATGCGCGGTGAGGTCGTCGGCGTGACGAACATGAAGCTCACCGGCATGGCCGAAGGCCTGGGCTTCGCCGTGCCGATCCACTGTGTGCGGGACTTCCTGAAGTTCCGCGACGCCTACGCGTACGACAGGAACAACCCGAACACCGGGTACCACTACCTGAAGCCGCCGCATGCCGGCGGGGAAGGGGCGCGAAGCGATGAGGAGCAGCCGGAGCGTGAAGACGAGCAGGCGTAGTCGGCGTGCCCTTGCGTGGTCGGTCGCACTGGCGGCGGTGCTGGCCGTTGCCTGCGTGCGTGCGGCGGAACCGTTCGAGAACCTGATGCCCGAGGGCGTCATCGTCTGCGTCGCCGCGCGGGACGTGCCGGGCTCTGTCGAGTCGGTGAAGGCCTCTCCGCAGTGGGAACTCTGGTCCGAACCGGGCATGGAGTTCTTCCTGGGCGATGTCACCGAGGCGATCGAGGACATGCGCACCGAGCTGCTGGGCGACCTCGGCGTGTCTCCGGAGGAGTTGCTCGCCATGCTGGGCGGACAGGTGTGCGTGGGCGTGTACCCGCGCGGGGACGGCGACGCCCACTTCCTCCTGCTGGCCGACGTGAGCGGCAGCCCGGAGACGGCCGCCAGGCTGGTTCGCGAACTGGTGCGCAGGGAGCGCGTGAGCGGCGAATACGATGTGACCGAGGAGGAATTCCGCGGCCACACGATCCACCACGTGCAGCCCGTAGAGGACGAGACGGCCGAGGAGGAGGAACCCGAATGGTGGGAACCGGAGCCTCGCCGCGAGTACCCGGGCTACCTCGCCCTGAGCGACAACGTGCTGGCGAAGGCGTCCAGCCCGGACCGGTCGCTGCTGGAACGTCACCTCGTGCTGCGCGCCGGCGAGACGGCCGTGCCGAGCGTGGGCCGGTCGGACGATTACCGGCGCCTTCAGCCGCACGTGGGCGCGGACGCGGACGTGGTCGCATTCGTGGACATCCGGACGGCGGCAGGGCTCGAGGACGGCGAAGGCGCCTCCGTGCCGCCCGCGCTGGGCCTGGGGTTCGACGTGGATGCCGACGGGAGCGAGGCCGTGCAGGGACTGCTGCTGATGCCGCGTCCGCGCACGGGCTACGTGCGGGCCTTCATCCCGGAGGGCGGCTCGGTGCAGGTGCCCGCGTTCGCCGATGCCGACGGCGCCCTGATCGCGGCGCTGCACTTCAGCATGCCGGTGCTCTGGGAAGAGATCGTGGCGACGATGCAGCGGGACGCCCCCGAGGCGTACATGAACATGCAGCAGGGCCTGCAGGGCCTGCCCTTCAACCTGGAGAACGACATCATCAACGCGCTCGGCGACCGCGTGTTCTTCTACATGGCGTCGGCGGATGCCTGGGAAGAGCGCTCCATCCTGATGCCCATGGCCCTGGTGGCGCGACTGCGGGACGCAGCGGCCTTCGGCACCGCCTGGAAGCAGATCCTGGCCATGGTCCCCCCCATGTTCCGGGTGGAGACCGTCGAGTTCATGGGCGTGGAGATCCAGCAGTTCGGCATGGCGATGGCGGAACCCGGGATGCCCATGCCCCGGCCGTGCGTGGCGGTGACGGCCGACAAGGTGGTCCTGGCCAGCGGGCTCCAGGTGGTCAGGGACATCATCCGGAACGACGCGCGTTCGGCCGGCGCCGTGTCGGAGACGGAGGACTTCCGCCGGCTCGCCGGCCTGACGATGGAGGATCCCGACGCGGTGGTCTACGCCAACGGCCAGGCCATGGGCCGGCTGGTGAAGGGTCAGGTCGAGCGGCAGAAGCAGATGATGCGCGACATGGGCTTCGACGCGGAAGACGACGAGATGCCCGACGAGATGCCTTGGGACCTCCTGGACAAGTACTACACCAGCAGCATGCTGACGGCCCGATGGACGGACGACGGACTGCTGATCAAGGCCCGATCGCTTGCGCCCGCCGCCGGCCGGTAGGCGGCCGGCGGTCCGGTGGGGCCGCGGAGCCTCCGCGGCCCCGATCAACCTGACTGTTCCCCCGGAACGCGGGGCAGCGGCCCCGCAGGAGAGACCGTTCATGCCCCCGAAGCCGGTTGTGGACCTTGCCCGCGTGGACCTGGCCAGAGTCGTGGCCGGACCGGAGGAGATCCGGCGCCGCAACGCGCAACGCTACGAGATGGAGCACCTGGACGCCATCTGCCACATCGACCTGGAGGAGGGCGTCATCGTCGGCTACAAGGACGTGCGGGAGGATGAGTTCTGGGTGCGGGGCCATATCCCGGGCCGCCCGCTGCTGCCGGGCGTCATCATGTGCGAAGCGGCGGCGCAGCTCTGCAGCTACTACTACAAGGAGGCGGTGCCGGCGGACAGCTTCCTGGGCTTCGGGGGGCTGGAGGGCGTCAAGTTCCGCGCCGAGGTGGTGCCGGGCCAGCGGCTGATCCTGGCCGCCCGGAGTCGCGACCTCCGCCCGCGCCGCGCCGTGTTCGACTGCCAGGGCTTCGTCGACGGCCGCATGGTCTACGAAGGGACCATCATCGGCATGCCGATGTAGCCGCACCCGCCGGCGCCCGCCCGGCCCCCCCATGGAACACGCCCATGTCTGACCTGCTCTACGAGATCGGAACCGAGGAGATACCGGCCGGCTACCTGCAGCCCGCGCTGCGGCGGCTGGTGGACGAGTTCGCCGCCCTGCTGGCCGCCAACGGGCTGGAGGCCCGGAGCGTGCGCGGCGCCTGCACGCCCCGGCGGCTGACGCTGGCGGCCGGCGGCCTGCCGGAGGCGCAGGCGGCCCGGCGCACGAAGGTCGTCGGCCCGCCCGCCTCGGCGGCGTTCGACCGCGACGGGCGCCCGACGCCCGCCGCGCACGGCTTCGCGCGCAGCAAGGGCGTGCCCGTCGAGTCCCTGCAGATCGAACAGAGCCGCAAGGGGCCCTACGTGGCCGCCGTCGTGGAGGAGCCGGGCCGCCCGGCGGGCGAGGTCGTGCCGGGGCTCCTGGCGCAGGCGACGGCCGGGCTGCGCTTCCCCAAGTCGATGCGGTGGGAGTCGGGCGGGGCCACCTTCGCCCGGCCCATCCGCTGGCTGGTGGCGCTGCTGCGGCACGAGGTGCTGCCGCTGGAGATCGCCGGGGTCCATGCGGACCGCCGCACGCGCGGGCACCGGTTCCTGGCTCCGGGGGAGATCGAGCTGCGTGACGCCTCGTACGAGGACTACCGCGCCGCGCTCCGACGGGCGTACGTGATTGTGGACGACCGGGAGCGGCGGGACATCCTGAAGGGCAGGATCTCGGCCATCCTGGGTGCGCATGGCTCGGAACTGCGTGACGAGGCCCTGCTGGACGATGTGACGGGCATGGTCGAATGGCCGCACGCGGTCGAGGGCTCCTTCGACGATGCCTTCCTGGCCGTGCCCGCGCCCGTGCTGGTGGCGGCCATGAAGGGGCACCAGTACGACTTCCCCGTGTGGGGTGCGGACGGGCGGCTGCGGCCGCGCTTCGTCGCCGTCTCCGACCGCACGGAGGAGCACGACGACCTCGTGCGGGCCGGCAACGAGCGCGTGCTGCGCGCCCGGCTGGACGATGCGCGCTTCTTCTGGGAGCACGACCGCGGCCGGCCGCTGGACGAACTGGTTCCCCGGCTGGAGGGCGTGGTGTTCCTGGGCGGGCTCGGCACGAACCTCCAGCGTACGGAGCGGCTGGCCGGGCTCTCGGTGCGCATCGCGCAGCACCCGGGCGGCGGGGCGCCGGTCGAGCACGTGCAGCGCGCGGCCCGGCTGTGCAAGGCCGACCTGCTGACGGGCCTTGTCGGGGAGTTCCCGGCCCTGCAGGGCGTGGTGGGGGGGGAGATCGCGCGCGTGCAGGGCGAGCCGGAGCCGGTCGCGCGGGCCGTCGCCGAGCACTACCGGCCCGCCGGCCCCGACGATGCGCTGCCGGAGACGCCCGCCGGACGCGTCCTGGCGTTGGCCGACAAGCTGGACGTCATCGTCGGGTGCTTCGCCATCGGCCTGCTGCCCAGCGGCTCGCAGGACCCGTATGGCCTGCGCCGCGGTGCGCTGGGCATCCTGCGCATCCTGGAGCGGGACGTGGCCGTCCCGTACGAGGCGCTCCTCCGGATGGCGGTGGAGACGTACAGGGAGCACGGCGTCGAGACGTCCGAGGAGGCGCGGGCGGCGCTGGTCGCGTTCGTGCTGGAACGATTGGAGCAACTCGCGCGCGACCGCGGGTTCCGGCACGACTTCGTTGCGGCCGTCCGGGCGAGCGGCTGGCGGCGGGTCGACGACTTCTGGAGGCGCCTGGAGGCGCTTGTGGAGTGTGCGACGCGCCCCTGGTGGCCCGAGCTGGTGGAGCTGGTCGACCGCACCCACCGCATCACGTCCGACGACGGCGACGGGGCGGAGCTGCGCGAAGACCTGCTGAGCGAGCCCCTGGAGAGGCAACTGGCCGCCGCGCTGGCCGAGCACGCGGGCGGCATCCGGGAGCGCTTCGCGGCGGGCGACTACGTCGGCGGGGCCGAGGCGGGCTGCGCGGCGTTCGCCCGGCTCGTGCACGAGTTCTTCGACCAGGTGTTCATCAACGTCGAGGACCGGGCCGTGCGGGCCAACCGGAAGGCGCTCTGCCGCCGGGTCTGCACGCTCTTCTCGCACAACCTGGCCAACCTGTACTGGATCCAGACGACCGAGGGGCAGGGGGAGTCGGCTCAGTCCTCCGGGGGCTGCTGCGGGTAGACGATGACGCGGTCGTGGACCACGATGGCGATGTCGGTGAGGGCGTCGCCGGTGACGTCGGCGGCGACGATCTCGCGGGGCTCCACCGGGGGCGTGTCCGTCCGTTCGTAGATGGGGCCCTCGTAGACGCGGAAGCGCAGGGCGCGCTTCCAGTCGCCGTCCGGCGCCTGGGCGATCACCTCGATCTGGTGCTTCTGCACCTCTCGGAGCAGCAGTTCGTTGCGGCTGTCGCCCGTCAGGTCGGCGATCAGCGCCTCGGCGTAGGTGGTGTCCTTCTGGTCGGTCTCGTAGGCGGCCACTTCCTTCAGCTCGGGTGCGCCCTGCTCCAGGAACAGCACGCCCACCTTCTCCTGGCCCACCAGGAGGACCTCGGCGGTGCCGTCTCCGTCGGTGTCGGCGGTCGTCAGCCCGAGCAGTTCGAACGGCCCGATGTCGACGTCGCGGGCGACCTCGTAGAGGTCGTTCGCGCCGCGCCGGAGGATCGACAGGCGGCTCGACGCGGAATCGCACGCGAGGAGTTCGGCCTGCCCGTCGCCGTCCAGGTCGGCGGCGGCCAGGGCCGCGTAGGACGCGCGGGGGTTGGCGTGGCTGTACTGGTCGTCCACGTGCAGGTTCGTGCCGTCGTAGCGGACGGCGCGCACCAGGTTGCCCTTGCCCAGGAACAGGGCGGGCGCCTGGGGGCCGGAGGCGACGGCGGCGGGCTTCAGGTCGCGGAGCATGTGCCGGTAGAAGCCCGGCTGCTCGCTGACGTCCGTGAACAGGCCGTCGGGCCCCTGCATGAGCAGGGCGGGGGGGGCGTACTGGGGGAAGGCCAGCAGGTCGGCGGCGCCGTCGCCGTCCGCGTCGACGGCCACCAGGGCCGCCGGGGGCTCCTTGAACGTCTCGACGGGCTGGCGGCGCTTGACCTCGTAGCGGTCGGGCGTGCGCTCGAGGGTGACGATCTCCACGGGGCCCCGGTCGGCGCCTTCGGGCGGGGTGCCGCGCACGGCGCAGTAGACGAACGGGCCCGCGGCGGCCGGCCCGGCGCCCACGGCGATGCCGTGCGGCTCGCCGTTGACGGGGATCGGGGTCGGATAGGTCAGCCGGCCCGACTCGGCGTCGTAGCGGGAGACGCCCAGTATCCCCTCCTTGCGGCTGCCCACGAGGATCTCGGCCGGTCCGTTGCGTGGCTGGAACGCGGCGAGCGCCGAGGGCTCCTCGAGGGCCGGGAAGCTTTCCGGCGGGGCCATGCCGCCGCCCGCGCGGCTGAGCACGAGGCTCAGGCGCGCGGTGCTGGGGTTGCTGACGATCACGTCGGGCAGGCCGTCGCCGTTCACGTCGGCCACGACGGACGTACGGTTGCGGCTCTTCTCGTCGCGTGGGAAGGCGATCAGGTGCAGGTCGCCCGCCGGCGTGCCGGCCGGCCCGGCGTCGTCGTGCTCCACCGACCACCGGAGCACCTTGATGCGGTTCGTCGTGGACTCGACGACGACGATCTCGGGGGCGCCGTCGCCGGTGCAGTCGCCGACGGCCACGTGGCGCGGCGGCGGCATGCGGAAGCGGTATTCGGGCCCCGGCGTGCCGTCCGGCAGCGTGGGACGAACGCGCAGCGGGTAGCGCGTGCCCGGGGATCGGAAGACCATGTCCGGCCGGCCGTCGCGGTCGACGTCGCCCAGGACCAGTCCGAACGACCGTTCGATGGCCACCGGATAGTGCTGCGGCTCGGCCAGGCGGCCCTCGTCGTCCTGGAAGAACACCAGGAGGTCGTCCTGGGCCAGCAGGACCAGGTCGGCCCGCCCGTTGCCGTCCAGGTCGGCCTGCTCGAAGCCGCCGGCGAACTTGGACGGCAGGTCCGGAAGGAAGCTCTGTACGGTCTCCCAGCGGCCCTCGTCGTCGGGGCGGGTCACGAGCACCTCCATGTCGGCCGTCAGGTAGACGATGGCGGCCGGGGCGCCGGCGAAGGCCCCGACCTCGCAGCCGACGATGCTCTCGTTGAGCCGGATCTCGTCCTCGAACAGGAGCCTTTCGGGCGCCAGATCGTTCAAGCCGTCCGGCTCGAAGGCCTCCGGCGTCTCCCCCGGCTCCCACTGGCGCAGGATGTGCACCTTGCCGGCGCGGTCGTTGACCAGGACCAGGTCCGTGCGGCCGTCGCCGTTCATGTCGTGCGCGGCGAGCGCCCCGATGCCGTGTCCGCACGGGAAGAGGTGCGGCCCGGTGAATCGAAGGCGGGGGCCGCCCGCTCCCGGTGCGTCCGGGGCTTGCGGAGCCTGTGCTGCCGCACCGGCGGCGACGGCCGACGCGAGCAGGAGTGCGAGGACGATCGGCGCAGTCTTCATGCCGGAGCATCTCCCCCTGGGGAATCGGGACGGGCCAGCATCCGGGCCGCATTCTACCACCGGGCGCGCGGCGGCGCCAGCCGGTCGGCGGGGAGATTGGGCCGCCGATTTTGGCCGGGCGAAAACCGGGGGCCGGCGGGATGCCCGGGGGCGCTCAGAGGGGCTTTGGAGGCCCTCCGGAGCCGTCTGAGACGGGTGGCGGGGGGCGCCCGGCCGGCGGATTGAGGGCGCCCTCGGCCTTGTGGTAGAGTGGCGGCGTCCCCGGTACCGGTGTCGGGCCCCGCCCGGGACCGGCGTCGTTTGGGGAGCGATGGGACCATGGTCAAGCTTCTGTGGGACAGCGGCGAGTCGCGAGGGGCCGGCCCGGAGGTCTTCCGCCCGGAGGACTACCGGGACCTGCTTGCCCGCCTCTCGGCCCTGGCAGGGGTGAGACTGGCCTTCGAACGCGAACGAGAGGCCCGCAGCCCGGACAGGGCGCTGGCCCCCGTGCGGCTCGGCAGCACCCGCACCGGCTGGGTCGTGGCGGCCCGGGCGGACGGCCCGGCCGCCGCGGCGGCCGCCGAGGCGGTCGTCGAGGCGGCCGCCGAGGTGACCAGCCGGCTGTTGACGGCCGAGCGGGACGTCTCGGCCCTGGCCGCCGAGGTGGCCGATCACAGCGAGGAACTCAACTTCCTCTACGAGATGAACTTGCGCGTGGGCGGGCTGACGGACGAGGACGAGATCTGCCAGTACGTGGTCAAGGAGGCGGCCTATCTGCTGGACTGCGAGCGTGCCTCGCTGATGCTGGAGGACAGGGCCACCGGGGTGCTGAAGATCCGCGCCGGGGTGGGCCTGCCGGAGGACATACCCGAGGACCTGGCGGTTCAGCCGGGCCAGGGGATCAGCGGCAAGGTCTTCCAGAGCGGCACGAGCCTTTTCGTTCGGGACGGCGATCCCCTGCCGGCGGACTCCCTGCAGGTCGGCAACCTGCGCGACGCCAAGAGCTTCCTGAGCGTGCCGCTGAAGATCACCCCGCAGGAGGACGAACAGGAGCACATCCTGGGCGTGTTCAACCTGACCCGGAAGCGCCTGAGCGACCGGTTCACGGCCAGCGACCTGAAGCTGGTCAGGGCCGTGGCGGCCTCCGCCGCCATGCAGATCCACAACTGCCGCCTGATCGATGCCGAGCAGCGCCGCCGCGAGCTGGAGCACGAGCTGCAACTCGCCGCCGGCATCCAGTTGAGCCTGCTGCCGGAGGCCCCCCTTCGGTTCGGCGCCGTCAAAGTCGGCGGCCACTGCCGGCCCGCGCGGCACGTGGGCGGCGACCTGTTCGACTACTGGGTCCGGGGCGACCACCTCTGCCTGGTCATCGCCGACGTGTCCGGACACGACCTGGGCGCCGCGCTGATGGCCGCCGCGGTGCGGAGCGTCATGCGCAGCGAGTCGGCCCACAGGCGGTCCGTGGCCGGCCTGCTGGAGCAGGTGAACCGGGCGCTCTTCGACGACCTGGCCAACGCCGAGCTGCTCGTCAGCGCCTTCTACGCCGAGATCGACCGGGCGTCGGCCGTGATGACCTTCGGCCGCGCGGGTCATCCGAAGCCCCTGCGGCTGCAGTCGGGCCGGGCCGAGAACCTCGACACCGCGGGCACGCTGCTGGGCCTCTGCGAGGATGGGCAGTTCGAGGAGCGGGCCGTCCGGCTGACCCCCGGCGACGCGATCGTGCTGTACACCGATGGGCTGGCCGAGGCCCAGGACGCCGAAGGGCGGAGTTTCGGGCCGGAGGGCGTGGCGCGCGCCGCCCTGGAGAGCCTGGGCCGGCCGTCCGGGGACGTGGCCGCACACATCGTCGGGACGGCGGCCCGGCACTGCGAGCCGTCGCCGGGCTCGGACGACATGACGGCGCTGGTCGTGCAGTTCGGCGGCAAGCAGGAGGAGTGATCCATGAGGGACGAATCCATCCATCCTCTCCAGACCCGGTTCTTCTACGTCGGGTCGATCTTTGCGATCAGCCTCGGCCTGGCCTGCCTGATGTGGCGGTTCCGAGACGTGAACCTGATCCTGATCGCCTTCGGCCTGACCTGGGCGGTGCTGGTGACGGCGCTCACCTGGGAGGTGGTGACCCGCGCCGCGCGCCTGCAGGCCATGGTCCGGTCGCGCACCTACGCGCTGGAGCGGTCCAACGGCGACTGGGCGGCCCTGCTGGACCAGTGGAAGGCGTTCCACACCATCAGCAGCGAGATCAACCAGAAGACCGGGGCCGACGAGATTGCGCAGACCTTCGCCCACCGGCTGTGCACGAGCCTGCCCGGCGTGGACGGGGCCTGGGTCTGGCTGGAACCCGGCCTTCTGCCGGACGGCGGCGGCGGGGCATCGGCCGGCGAGGGGTTCGCACTGGCCGCCCGTTGCGGCCCGGACTTCGGCATGCCGGAGCCGCTGTGCGTCCTGCGTCCGGACAACCCCCTGACGAGCCGATGCTTCGAGGCGCCCGGCGTGACGATGGGCCATCACCTGGCCCTGCGGGCGCGCGCCTGGGGCTGGCCCTGGCTGGAGGCCGCGCGCATGGAGTCGTTCGCCGGCATGCGGCTGGAACTGGACGGCCGGCTGCTCGGCGTGCTGGGGCTGTTCAGCCGCCGTACCCTCACGGTGGAGTTCGTCAGCCGCCTGGACCTGAGCGTCAACCAGCTCACGGTGGCACTGGAGAAGGCCCGGCTGCTCCGGGAGGCGGCGGGCCGCGCCGACGAACTGGCCGCGATGGACGACGAACTGGGGCGCCTCGGCGCCATGAGGGACTGGCTGGTCTCGTCGGCCGGGCGCGACCTGCGCGGACCGCTGGCGAACATCCGCTCCATCGGCGAGATCCTGGAGCACTGTGAGGACCTGGCCGGGCAGGAACGGCGGGAGTTCGGCCGCGTGATCCGCCATGAGAGCGGGCAGGTCTGCGGGCTGCTGGCCGACATGGTGGACCTGGCCCGCATCGCGGCGGGCGACCTGGCCCTGGCGCCGCACACGCTGGACCTGGCCGGAGTGGTGGCCCGATGCTGCGAGTCGTTCGCCCCGGAGGCCGAGGAGCGCGGCATCGTGCTGGAGACGACCGTCTCCGGCGCCGTCCCGGCGCACGCCGACGGGCAGGCCGTCGGCCGCGTGCTGAACAACCTGCTGGCCAACGCCCTCAAGTTCACCCCCGGCGGGGGGCGCATCCGCGTTGCCCTGGACGTGCTGGGCGGCAGCGACGAGCCGCTGGACGCCGTGGTGAGGGTGAGCGACACGGGCGTGGGCATCGCGCCCGGCGAGCAGGCGCGCATCTTCGACCTGTTCGCGCAGGTCGCCGCCGAGTCGGGCGAGCGGCCGGCGGGTGCCGGGATCGGGCTGGCGATCTGCCGCGAGATCGTCGAGGCGTCCGGAGGCCGCATCTGGGTCGACAGTCGGCCCGGGGACGGCAGCACGTTCGCCTTCACGCTGCCCCTCGGGGCGGCCGCTGCGGCCGCCGCCCGGCGCGTGGCCTGAAGCCGCCCGGGCGTCCCGCGTATCGTCCGGCCCTGCGCCGCGCACGGGGGCGGCGCCGTCAGGGCCGCTCCTGCTCGCGCAGGCGGCGCACGATCTCCGTCAGGTGCGTCAGGGCCTCCAGGGGCGTCATCGCCTCGGGCTCCAGCGCCAACAGATCCTGCCGGATGCGGTCGTCCAGGGGCCGGAACAGGGGCATCTGGACCGGGCGCGGTCGGGGTCCTGGCCGGCGCGGCTGCGGGGCGAACCGGGGCTGATCGTTCGGTCCGACCGCGTTCTCCTCCAGGTGGGCCAGTATCTCCCGCGCCCGGTCCTGCACCTCGGGCGGGACGCCCGCCAGCCGGGCCACGTGGATGCCGTAGCTGCGGTCCGTGGCGCCGGGCACCACGCGGTGCAGGAAGACGACGTCCGTCTTCCATTCCCGCACGGCCACGTTCAGGTTGCGAACGCGCTCCAGCGTGTCGGCCAGTTGGGCCAGCTCATGGTAATGGGTGGCGAACAGCGTGCGCGCGCCCAGGTGGTTGTGGATGTACTCCGCGGCGGCCCAGGCGATGCTGACGCCGTCGAAGGTGCTGGTGCCGCGGCCCACCTCGTCCAGGATGATGAGGCTGCGCTCGGTGGCGTTGTTGAGGATGTTGGCGACCTCGACCATCTCGACCATGAAGGTGCTCTGGCCGCGGCGCTGTTCGTCGGTGGCGCCCACGCGGGTGAAGACGCGGTCGACCAGGCCCACCTCGGCCTGGCCGGCGGGCACGAACGATCCCATCTGGGCCATCAGCACGATCAGGGCCGCCTGGCGGATGTAGACGCTCTTGCCGGCCATGTTCGGGCCGGTGATCACGAGCAGGCGGGCGCGTTCGGGGTCGAACTCCAGGTCGTTCGGCACGAACTCCTCGTCCAGCATCTGCTCCAGCACCGGATGGCGTCCGTCCCGGACGCGCAGCGCGAGCCCCTCGTCGATCCGCGGGCGCACGTAGCCGGCCTCGGCCGCGACGGCGGCCAGGGAGAGCGCCACGTCGAGCGCCGCCAGGGCCTCGGCCGTGGCCTGGAGCCGCGCCGTGTGCTCGGCCACCTGGCGGCGCACGTCCTGGAACAGGTCGTATTCGAGCTGCCGGGCGCGCTCCCCGGCCGTCAGAACGGCCGATTCGCGTTCCTTGAGTTCCGGCGTGATGTAGCGTTCGGCGTTCTTCAGCGTCTGCTTGCGCACGTAGTCGGCCGGCACCTTCTCCTTGTGTGCGTTCGTGACCTCGATGTAGTAGCCGAAGACCTTGTTGAAGCCCACCTTGAGCGACGGGATGCCGGTGCGCTGCGTCTCGTCGGCCTCGAACCGCGCGATCCAGTCGCGGCCCTGGCGGGCGGTCGCCCGCAGGTCGTCCAGTTCGGGGTGGTAGCCGTCCTGGATCAGGTCGCCGTCGGTCAGCGTCGTCGGCGGATCGGGGCGGATGGCGGCTGCGATCAGGCTCTCGGCCTCCGGCACGGGGTCCATGGCCCCGCGCAACTCCGCCAGCAGGTCCGCCGTGCAGGGCGCCAGCAGCGTCGCCACCTGTGGGATCCGCATCAGCGAGCGGCGCAGGCCCACCAGGTCGCGCGCGTTGGCGCGGCCGCAGCAGACCCTGGCGGTCAGGCGTTCGATGTCGTAGATGCCCTCCAGCGTCCCGGCCAGTTGCGCACGCAGGGGGCCGGCGGCGAACAGCTCTTGCACGGCCTCCAGGCGGCGCTCGATCAGGGCGGGGTCGCGCAGCGGCGTCAGGATGCGCCGGCGCATCAGGCGGCTCCCCATCGGCGTGCGGGTGCGGTCCAGCACGCCCAGCAGGCTGCCGTCGCGGCCGCCGCCGCGCATCGGCTCGACCAGCTCCAGCGCGCGCTGGGTGGTGGCGTCCAGCACGAGGTAGCGGTCGGGGAGGAACCGTTCGATCCTGCGGACCTGCCCCACGGCGGCGCGCTGGGTCTCCTGCAGGTAGACGAGGACCGCGCCGGCGGCGCCCAGCCCGGGCCCGAGGTCGTCGCACCCGAACCCCTGCAGCGTCGCCGTGCCGAAGTGCTCGTTCAGGCGGCGGCGGCCCTCCTCGCGGCCGAACTGCCAGGGCGCCAGGCGCGTCACCAGGCAGCCCTCGGGCAGGCAGGGCAGGGCGGGGTGCCCGCCGGAGTCCTCGTCCCTCGATGCCTCCGAGAGGAGGCATTCGGCCGGTCGGACACGCGCCAGGCTGTCGGCCAGGCGGCCGACGGGTACCTCCTCGACCTCGAACCGGCCGGTCGAGAGGTCGACCCAGGCGACGCCCGCCTCGGCGTCCGAGAGCGCCACGGCGGCCAGGTAGTTGTTCGAGCGGCTGTCCAGGATGTGCTCTTCGGTCAGCGTGCCCGCAGTGATGATGCGCGTCACGTCGCGGTCGACCAGGCCGCGCGCCTCGGCGGGGTCCTGCACCTGCTCGCAGACGGCCACGCGGTGCCCGGCGCGGATGAGGCGCCGGATGTAGCCGTCGGCGGCGTGGTGGGGGAAGCCGGCCATCGGCACGGCGCCGGCCCCCTTGTCGCGACTGGTGAGCGCCAGGCCCAGGTCGCGCGCGCAGGTCCGGGCGTCCTCGAAGAAAACCTCGTAGAAATCGCCCATGCGGAACAGCAGAACGGCGTCCTGGTGCTTCCTCTTGAAGGCCAGATACTGCTGCATGACCGGCGTGTGGGGAGACTTGGCCATCGACCGCCTGCTCAAGGGGGGCACGGACGGCGACAGGATACGGGCTGTCCCCGGCGTTGTCAATTCGGGAGCCTGGGCCGCACACGGACGCACACGGACGCACACGGACGGGCACCGACGGGCACGGACAGCGGGGCCGCCGTCAGCGCCTGAGCCAGAAGAAGGCCGCCGCCCCCGCCAGCGCGGCGAGGACGGCCAGGGCCAGGAGGACGCGGCGGGCCGTGGCCCCCGGCGATGCGGGGTGCACCCGGCGGCCGCAGGAGGGGCACTGGGCGCTGCGGAGAGCCGTGTACGTCATGAACTCCTCCCGGCAGTGCGGGCAGGTGGCCGTGCGGCCGCGGGTTCGTTTGGGGTCCTTCCCGCGCATGGTGGCGTGAATCCCTTTGACAAGTGGGCACGCTTGCCCTATAGTAGGTGGTTCGTCCCTCCCGGGGCAAGGGGAATTGTATCCCGACGCTTTTTCCGGACTCCGTCGATGAAGACGCGCTTTGCGCACAAAGAGGACTACAAGGACAACCGCCGCTGGTTGCACGTCGATGCCAGCGACCAGGTGTTGGGCCGCCTGGCCACCCGCGTGGCCGTGGCGCTGATGGGCAAGGACCGCCCGGATTACACGCCCAACGTGGATACCGGCGCCTACGTGGTGGTGACCAGTGCCGAGCGGGTGCGCCTGACAGGGCGGAAGATGGATCAGAAGGTCTACCGCCATCATTCCGGCTACCCCGGCGGGCTCAAGGAAGTGTCCGTGGCCGAGGTGCTCCGGAAGCACCCCGAACGCGTCATCAAGGAGGCCGTGCGCCGCATGCTCCCCAAGAGCAAGCTCGGCGACGCCATGCTGACGAAGCTGAAGGTGTATGCGGGGCCCGACCATCCGCATACCTACCACAAGCCCCAGGAACTCCCGCTGTGAGCGTGACGGGGCAGCGCCCCGAAGGAACGCCAGAACTCGAGGTGAGCAGGACGAATGGCTGACGATTACATCTGGGGAACCGGCCGGCGCAAGAGCGCCGTCGCCAGGGTGCGCATCCGACCCGGCACCGGCGTGATCCGCGTGAACGGACGTGACGTGGAGGATTACTTCCCGCGCGAGGGGCATCAGTTGGCCATCAGGGAGCCTCTGCGCGTCACGCACAACCAGGGGCGCTATGACGTGTGGATCGGCGCCCGGGGCGGCGGACTCACCGGCCAGGCCGAAGCCGCGCAACTCGGCGTGGCCCGCGCGCTCCTGGTCAGCGATGCGTCCCTGCGCGAGGTGCTGAAGGGGGGCGGCCTCCTGACGCGCGACAGCCGCAGGGTCGAGCGCAAGAAGTACGGAAAGCGCGGCGCGCGGCGGTCCCCGCAGTTCAGCAAGCGCTGATACGGCCGCAAGCCGAAGACGAAGACAAGGGCGCCCGCCGCATGCCTCGTGCCTGCGGCGGGCGCTTTTTCGCGGCCCCCGGGCGAGGACGCCCGGGGCTACGCATCGTCCAGTTCGGCCATCAGCTCCGGCGGCAGGTTGAAGTTGGAGTAGACGGCCGTCACGTCCTCGTCGTTCTCCAGGTCCTCCATCATCTTGAGCACCTTGCGGCCGTCATCGACGCTCAGGTCGACGTAGGACTGCGGGACCATGGTGACCTCGGCCGACTCCACCTCCAGGCCGGCCTCCCGCAGGGCGTCGCGGACGGCGTGCAGGGAGCGGGCGTCGCAGCTCACCTCATAGTCGTCCCCGGCCTGTTGGAAGTCGTCCGCCCCGGCCTCAATGGCGATCTCGAACAACTCCTCTTCGGACCGCCCGCCGGCGGCCAGCAGGATGAGGCCCCGGGTCTCGAACGACCACGACACGCTGCCGCCGGCCGCGAGTTGACCGGCGTGGTCCCCGAATATCTTCCGCATGTTCGGCGTGGTGCGGTTGCGGTTGTCGGTCAGCGCGTCCACCATGACGGCGGCGCCGCCCGGCCCGTAGCCCTCGAAGCGCACGGCCTCGAGCTGGCTCCCTTCGAGTTCTCCGGCGCCCTTCAGGATGGCGCGCTCGATGTTGTCCTTCGGCATGTTGACGGCCTTGGCCGCCTCGATGGCGTACTTCAGGTCCAGGTTCATGTCCGCGTCCTTGCCGCCGTGGCGCACGGCGGTCATGATCTGCTTGGCGACGCGGCTGAACGTCTTGCCGCGCCGGGCGTCTTCCTTCGCCTTCTTGTGCTTGATTCCGGCCCAATGGGAATGCCCAGACATTTGTTCCTGCTCCGGTCGGGACGATGCGGGATGTGCGCGACGAACGCCGGGAGGGTCAGGCACCGGGGGGCGGAGGCTTGCGCCGGCGCCGGCGGGCGGGACGGCACGCGCGCCGCGGCACGGGATGGCGGAGGATGTCGATCATGATTCGGCCGTCTTGCGAGGGGAATATACCTCGATTATACGGCATGGCGCGCGCCGTGCCAAGCCCGGCGCGCGGCCGTGCCAAGCCCGGCGCGCAGCCGTGCCAAGCCCGGCGCGCGGCTGGCATCCCGGGTCGGCGCCCCCCTATAATGAGGTCCGAGGCCACGGTTGGGGGGCCCTCGGTCTCCGAAAGGGGTGTCCGTGAAGACCTGCCGGGTGACGATCGCCGATACCGACGGCGTGCTGCTGGACCGGGCCGAGGTGGCCCTGGGGAGCCTGCAGCGCCTGCGCGGCCTGATGGGGCGCCGAGCCCTGCCGCCGGGCGAGGGCCTGCTGATCCCGCACTGCAGCTCCGTGCACACCTTCTTCATGCGCTTCCCGATCGACGTGGTCTACCTGTGGCGGGACAACCGCGTCCTGAAGATCGTCCACGCGATGCGGTGCTGTCGCGTCTCGGCCTGCTGGTCGGCGCGGTCCGTGCTGGAGATGCCGGCGGGCTGGGCAGAGGCACACGACCTGCGCGCCGGAAGGACCCTGACGTTCCACGACATCGCACCGTGACGGCCACGCGGGGCGACGCGTCGGCTGGAGGGGCACGCTCCGTCGTGCCCGCTCCTGCAATGACCGGCCGCCTGCCATCCCCGGCCGCGACGGAGCGCGGCCCTCCATTTGCACGGACGGTTCACGCCGTTGGAGGGGCACGCTCCGTCGTGCCCGATCCTGCAATCACCGGCCGCTCGCCATCCCCGGCCGCGACGGAGCGCGGCCCTCCACTTGCACGGCCGGTTCACGCCGTTGGAGGGGCACGCTCCGTCGTGCCCGCTCCTGCAATCACCGGCGGCCTGCCATCCCCGGCCGCGACGGAGCGCGGCCCTCCACTTGCACGGACGGTTCACGCCGTTGGAGGGGCACGCTCCGTCGTGCCCGCTCCTGCAATCACCGGCCGCTCGCCATCCCCGGCCGCGACGGAGCGCGGCCCTCCACCGACTCCCGGCCGCGACGGAGCGCGGCCCTCCACCGACTCCCGGCCGCGACGGAGCGCGGCCCTCCACTTGCATGCACGCCGCCGCCGGGCAGGTAGCGCGGCTACTTGCCCCAGTTCTCCGGGCGGAGGCTGCGGACGGCCGCGCCCGCGCGCCACATCTCCGAGTTCTTGATCTTGTCCAGCTCGACGCGCAGCTTCTGCTGGTAGTCGGGGCGGCTGTTGCTCTCCAGGACGATGCGCGTCTCGGTGCCGTTCTTGACGCTCTCGTAGAGCTTCTTGAAGACGGGGGCGACGGCGTCGCGGAAGCGGTCCTTCCAGTCGAGCGCGCCGCGCTGCGCGGTGGCGCTGCAGTTGGCGTACATCCAGTCCATGCCGTTCTCGGCCACCAGGCGGATGAGGCTCTGGGTGAGTTCCTCGACCGTCTCGTTGAATGCCTCGCTCGGCGTGTGGCCGTGGGCGCGCAGGACGTTGTACTGCGCCTCCATGACGCCGGCCAGGGCGCCCATCAGGATGCCGCGTTCGCCCGTCAGGTCGCTCCACACCTCGTGCTCGAAGCTGGTGGGGAACAGGTAGCCGGAGCCGATGGCGATGCCGACGGCCAGGCAGCGCTCCTCGGCGCGGCCGGTGGCGTCCTGATGGACGGCGTAGCTGGAGTTGATGCCGCTGCCGTCCAGGAAGTTGCGGCGCACGGACGTTCCGGATCCCTTCGGGGCGACCAGGATCACGTCGACGTCCTCGGGCGGCACGACGCCGGTCTGCTCGCCGTAGACGATCGAGAAGCCGTGCGAGAAGTAGAGGGCGTCGCCGGCCTTGAGGCAGCCCTTCAGCGCGGGCCAGACGATCTTCTGCGCGGCGTCGTTGAGGAGATACTGGACGATCGTGGCCTTCCGGGCGGCCTCCTCGATGGGGAAGAGGGTCTTGCCGGGCTCCCAGCCGTCGGCGACGGCCCGGTCCCAGTCCGCCTTGAAGTCGGGCGACTGGCCGATGATCACGTTGAATCCGTTGTCGCGCATGTTCAGCGACTGGGCGGGGCCCTGCACGCCGTAGCCGATGACGGCGATCACTTCGTCCTTGAGTACCTCGCGGGCCTTCTCCAGTGGGAACTCGTCGCGGGTCACCACGTCCTCGACCACGCCGCCGAAGTCTATCTTCGCCATGTCGGTGCTCCTTAGCTCAATGGAGGATCGCGCGTTCACGCGCCCACACGGCGATCGGCCGCGGGACGGGTCTCAGAGCGACATTCTGCCCTGTCCCGGCCCGTTTTTCAAGGATACGGAGGCCCCGGGTCTCCGCGATTGCGGCGGCGGCGGCGATGTGGTCTAATCGCCGGAACCGCCGGCCGCGGCGGGCATCATCGGGGAGTGCGAAGGGACCGAGATGAAGATCGGCTATCTGGACTGCTTCAGCGGCATCAGCGGGGACATGTGCCTGGGTGCGCTCGTGGATGCGGGCGTGCCCCTGGAGGCCATCGCCGAGGCGCTCGGGACGCTGCACCTGCACGGGTACTCGCTGGAGGCGCACACCGTGCACCGGGCGGGGATGCGGGCGACCAAGGTCGACGTGGTGCTGGAGCACGACCACCACGGCGACCACGGCCACCATCACCACCACCCGCACCGCGGCCTCAGCGACGTGCTGGCCATCATCGAGGGCGGCGCGCTGCCGGACAGGGTGGTGGCCGACAGCTCGGCGGTGTTCCGCGCGCTGGCCGAGGCGGAGGCGTTCGTGCACGGCTCGGACCCGGAGCAGGTGCACTTCCATGAGGTGGGCGCCGTGGACGCGATCTGCGACATCGTGGGCACCGCGGTGGGGCTGCACGTGCTGGGGCTGGAGGCGATCAGGTTCTCGACCGTCAGCCTGGGCGGAGGTACCGTCCGGGCGGCCCACGGCGTGCTGCCCGTGCCCGCGCCGGCCACGGCCGAGCTGCTCAGGGGCCTTCCGACCGCCGGCGGGCCTGTGGACTTCGAGCTGGCCACGCCGACCGGCGCCGCCATCCTGAAGGCCCTGGGCGAGCCCTCGCCGCGCTGGCCGGCCATGACCGTGGAACGGATCGGCTGCGGCGCCGGCGGGCGCGACCTGCAGGAACTGCCCAACGTGCTGCGGCTCGCCGTGGGGACGGCGGCGGAGGGCGGCGGCTTCGCGGCGGACATCGTCTGGGTGCTGGAGGCCAACCTGGACAACATGACGGGCGAGGAGGTCGGCTACTGCACGGAGCGGCTGCTGGCTGCGGGCGCGCTCGACGTCTTCACCGTGCCCGTGCAGATGAAGAAGAACCGCCCCGGGGTCGTCCTGACCGTCCTGTGCGCCCCCGAGAAGCTGCAGGAGATGCAGGCGCTGGTGCTGAGGCATTCGGCGACGCTGGGCGTGCGGTGCGCCCTGCACCACCGCGCGAAGCTGCGCCGCCAGGTCCGCTCCGTGACCACGCCGTGGGGCGAGGTGCGCGTCAAGGAGGGGTATGTGGACGGCCGCCGGGTGCACTGTGAGCCGGAGTACGAGGACTGCCGGCGAATCGCGGACGAACGCGACCTGCCGTTGCGGCAGGTCCGGCGTGCGGCGCTGCAGGCCGCCGACGCCTGAGCGGCGCGCCGGCCGGGGGTGAGGGGCCTCGGTCAGGCGGCCCCGGCCGGATCGGGGGCGGGCGGCTTGGGTTCAGCGTCCTCCCCGGCTTCCTCCACGGCGCGACCGTAGCGCAGGGACAGTCCGACCAGGCACAGCCCCCCCAGGCCGATTCCATAGGTGTAGAACAGGACGCGGCTGATGAGTGTCACGGCGGCCGCTTCCCCCGGGGAGATGCCGAAGGCTGCGCAGAGCGCGATCATGGCCGTCTCCATGACGCCCGCGCCCCCCGGCGAGACCGAGATGTCGCCGATGAACGTCGAGATCGTGACGATGGCGACCACCCGCAGGTACCCGGTATCCGCGCCGAGCCCGCGAAACAGCATGTAGTGCGCCAGGCAGAACAGCAGCCACGCGACTGCCGAGAGCAGGAAGGCCGTGAGCAGGGCGGTCGTGCTGCCGGCCATTCGGGCGATGGGTGCGGAGATGTTCCGCACCTTCCGCGTTAGGTACTCCTCGAATTCCGCGCACGTGGCGAACCGGAGGCGCAGGATGCCCATGGGGCGGCTGCGGTAGAGCAGCGGCAGCAGCCGGCGCAGGGCCAGAACCGCACCCTTGACGACCTGCCGGCGCAGGATCACCAGCGTCACAGCGGCGGCCACGACCAGGAGGACGCCGACCTCCATGGCGAGCTTCGAGTAGAGCCCGATGCCGACGAACAGCACCACGAAGTTGACCGTCGCCATCAGGAAGAGCAGGAAGACGGCGCCGTTGCTGATCTTGTCGGCCAGAATGGTGCCCAGGTGTGCGGTCTTCTCCCCGCCGAAGGCGCGGCTCATGTAGTAGGCGCGGATCGGTTCGCCGCCCACGCGCGCCCCGGGTGTGACGACGTTGCCGAAGACGCCGGCCATGTAGATGGGCAGAAGGGCCGCGACGCTGCGGCGGTCGCTCCGGGGCATCAACTGCTGCCAGCGCAGGCACCAGAGCAGGAACATGGCCATGAAGAGGGCGGCGGCCGAGCCGACGGCGGTCCACTCCATGCGACCCGCCGCCTCCAGGATGCGGCCGAAACCGATGTGCCGCAGCACGAGGAACAGAAGGCACAGCACCAGCGGCACGGCCAGGGCCTTCAGGGCGTGGAGGAATGTGCGCGCGGTGTTCATCTTCTGCCTGCCCTCCCTGCATGGCTGAGGCCCGCGGAGCAGACGGACGCGCGCGGATGCACACGGACGGACACGGACGCACACGGACGGACACGGACGCACGCGGATGCACACGGGCGCACGCGGGCGCACACGGACGCACGCGGATGCACACGGACGCACGCGGACATCGCCGCCCGGCGGTGCGGGCGCAGTGGAAGCGCGCGAAGGAACATGACGTCGGCCACCTCAGCGTCGCAGGCGGGCGATCGCCGCTGCGTGGTAGACGGTCGCCCAGGTCAGTTGGAGCTTGTCGCAGAGCCGGATGCGGCTGGGGGCGTCTTCGTAGGAGCAGGGCACGGGCACCTCGGCGATTCGGAAGTCGCGTCTGCGGGCGCGGGCCAGCCGGGCGAACAGGAGCATGGACGAGTGCTCGAAGGCGTAGCGTCCGGCCTCGGGCAGGTGCCGCGCCAGGTACGCCGCCGTCTCCCGCGAGTAGACGCGGTAGCCGCTCTGCACGTCGCCGATCGGCACGCCGGCCAGCAGGGCATAGGGGGCGCTGGCCAGCAGGTTCGCCGCGCGCCGGACGGCCGGCATGTGGTCCTGATGCCGGCGGCCGACGACGAGGTCGTAGGGCCCGATCAGGCCGCAGAGCCGGGGCAGGAGGGCGGGGTCGTTCTGCATGTCGGCGTCGAGCACGGCCACCGCGTTCCAGTGCGTGTGGCGCGCGGCCGCCTGCAGTCCGTGCACGACGCCCGCCTGTTTGCCGAGGTTGACCTCGTGGTGGACGGCCTGCACACGGGGATCACACGCCAGACGGTCGAGGATCGCGCCGGTCGAGTCGGTGGAGCCGTCGTTGACGACGACCACGAGGCCCAGGCCGCAGGCCAGGGCCGCCTCCACGCACCGGGCGAGGTGCCGCTCCTCGTTGTAGGCGGGGAAGACGGCGGCGACGTGGGCCATGGCCCGCTCGGCGCGCTGCCCTGTCCGCTGCTCCACCCGTATCCGCATCGTCCCCCCGGCGTCGTGTTGCCTGTGCGACGGTCTGCTGCGGCATTATACCAGGGGGGCCGGGGGCGGGGAAGGGCGTTCGCGGCCCCCGGACAGGCGCTCAGAGCCGGTCGAGGATCTGGGACCGGTTGCGGTCCTGCCACCGGTAGAAATCGGCGCGCCGGAGCCGGGCGGCAGCCGCTTCGTCGACGATGGCCACGGTGTCCGGGTGCATCTGGAGGGCCGAGGCCGGCACCTGGCTCGTGAGGGGGCCCTCGATGGCGGCGGCGACGGCTTCGGCCTTTCCGGCGCCGCCGGCCAGCAGGATGCACCTGCGGGCGTCCAGGATCGAGGCGATGCCCATGGTGACGGCAAAGCGGGGGACCTCCTCGGGGCCGGCGAAGTAACGGGCATTGTCCTCGATCGTCTCGGGGGCCAGGGCCGCTACGTGGGTGCGGGACCCCAGCGAGGTGCCGGGCTCGTTGAAGCCGATGTGGCCGTCGCGCCCGATGCCCAGGACCTGCAGATCGATGCCGCCGGCCTGCCGGATCGCCTCCTCGTATGCGGCGCAATGGGCCCGCAGGGGTTGGGCCAGGCCGTCGGGGACGTGGGTGTTCTGCGGCTTGACGTTGATGTGGTCGAAGAGCCGGTCGTTCATGAAGGCGCGATAGCTCTGCGGGTGGTCCGGCCCGAGGCCGACGTATTCGTCCAGGTTGAACGTGACGACGGGGGCGAAGTCGAGCCCATCGTTCGTGTGGGCGTCGATCAGGCGGGCGTAGAGCCCCTCGGGAGAGCTGCCGGTGGCGAGGCCCAGGACCGCGTCGGGCTTCTGACGGAGCGCGGCGATGACGATCTCGGCCGCCCGGGCGCTCATCTCCTCGTAGTCGCGGACAAGGATGACGTCCATCGGCACGATTCCTCGCAACGGGTCAACGGCACGGAGGCGTCCGGTCGGTTGGCCTTCGGGGGAAACACGGCGGCGCCCCGGCCAGGGGGGCGCCGCCGTCCGTCCTGCGCAGACCAGACCATGCGGCGCAAGGCCGCATCGGCACTCAGCGATACGGAGGGAAGCTGCTCTCGTAGAGCGAACTCTTCTCGTCCAGTCCGAGGGTCCAGTCGACGTCGTCGACCATGCTGTCGATGTCCCGCCTCATGGAGTAGTTGCGGTATCGGTTCCGTTCCAGCGTGCAGCCGAGCGAACCGACGACCATTATCAAGCAGAGGACTACGCCGACCCAGCGGGTGATCATCTGTCTCGTCTCCCTCACAATGAACCGTGCCCCGGACGGGCTGCCAAGACTATAGTCATTCGCCTGGCCGTTGTCAACCCGGCAGGACCTTCCGGCGCCGCCAGGGCATCTCAGGCCCATGCGTGCAGAGGGGCGGCGAACCCCCGGGGGCGCTGTGCAGCCCCCCCGGGAGGTCCGCGACGTCGGGAAGATCATTCAACGCGCTCGCCCTGTGCCTCGAGTGCGCGGCGGCGTTCTTCCTCTTCCGCCTGCTTCGCGGCCTGCTGCTCCGGCGTGAGCTGAGGTTCTGCGGACTCGACGCCGGCCGCAGGCGTCCCCGCCCCGCCGGCAGGAGCACCCTCGTCCTTGCCACCGAAGAGCAGGATGGCACCCACAATGATGACGATGACAACGACAATCCCGATCCCCACGCGCTTGTCCACGATCAACCTCCAGAGACTTGATCCTGAAACCTCCCGGCCGGAGCCCTCTCGCTCCCCCTGGTACCGGGGGGGGTCCGCATACGAAAGCATTATAGCGGGGTCTCGGCAGGCGCGCAAGTCCTGTTCGGCTCACAGTGCGGAGGGCAGTTGTGGCTTGACTCCCGGTCCTGAGCGATTAGAATGCGGCAGCGTGGTGGGGGCGTTGCGGCCTCCGATGATTCGGACGAACGGCATCTGCGGGAGTGACCGATGGAGCGACTGGATGAGGCGATCGGCGTGATCGGAGGCTCGGGGCTGTGCGGCATGGAGGGTCTGGAGCCGATCGAGGAGGTGGAGGTGGCCACCCCGTTCGGCGCGCCGTCCGATCACTACATTGTTGGGAAGATCGAGGGCCGTCTCGTCGTCTTCCTGGCCCGGCACGGCCGCACGCACCGGCTGCTGCCGCACGAGCTGAACTACCGGGCCAACCTGTTCGGGTTCAAGAAGCTCGGCGTGCAGCGCATCGTCTCGGTCTCGGCCGTGGGCAGCCTCAAGGAGGACATCCATCCGCTGCACATTGTTGTGCCGGATCAGTTCTTCGACAGGACGCGCCACCGCGCGGACACGTTCTTCGGCGACGGGGTGGTGGTGCACGTGGGATTCGGGGACCCGGTATGCCCTCAACTGCACGGCGCGCTCTGCCACGCGGCGGCGGCCAGCGGAGCGACGGTCTGGCCGGGGGGCACCTACGTGTGCATGGAGGGGCCGGCGTTTTCCACGCGGGCGGAGTCGCAGGTCTATCGGTCCTGGGGTGCCAGCGTGATCGGCATGACGAACCTGCCGGAGGCCAAGCTTGCCCGCGAGGCGGAGATGTGTTACGCTACGCTGGCTCTCGTGACCGATTTCGACTGCTGGCACGAGGCCGAGGAGGCTGTCACGCAGCAGGACGTTCTGCAGAACATGCAGGCGAATGTCGCCACTGCACAGAGGACGCTGCGTGCGCTGGTCGCGTCTCTCGGGCGGGAGCGGTCCTGCGCATGCGGGGACGCGCTCCGCAGTGCGTTCGCCAGGCCGCCCGGGCAGGCGCCTGCGGCCGCGCGGGAGAGACTGGACATCATCATCGGCAAGTACTTACAATAGCCGGTCAGCAGCCACACGCACACGCGAACTGTGGGAGAAGCGCAGAGATGCCAGACGAGATCGTCATCAAGTGCGACAACTGTGGGCATAAGCTGGTCACCGAGAGCCGGTTCATCGGCAAGAAGGGCAAGTGCCCCAAGTGCGGCGCCACCATCCGTCTTCGGCAGCCCGGCGCGGCCTCGTCCGGAAGCGGGGAGCAGCAGGTGGTTGTCGAAGAAGTGGAGACGCGCAAGGACGCCCTGCTGCGGGTCAAGAAGCAGAACGACGTTGCCATCGTCGGCTTCGCCACCTCCCGCATCCTCGACCAGTCGAACGTGCAGCAGCTCGGCGAGGAATTCGACGCGCTCATCGACCAGTTCAAGCTGCGCAAGATCGTCGTCAACTTCTCCGGCGTCACCTACATGAGCAGCGCCGTGATGGGCAAGCTGGTCGGGCTGCTCAAGAAGTCCAAGGCCTCCGGCGGGCGCCTGATCCTCTGTGCGATCGAGGACAGCATCTTCGAGATCTTCGAGATCATGCGATTCGACAAGATGTTCGAGATCAGCAAGACCGAGGACAAGGCCGTTCTTGAACTGACGGGCTGAGTGGAATGGCTGTCAGCCGTGCATCGGACGGCGAGAAGGCCCTGAAGGCTTTCGGCTGGCAGGCCGTCGCCCTGAATGTCCCTCCCGACTGGGAACTCGCCTACACGCGGGGATCCCGCGAAACCGGCCGCGTCCGCCTCACCGACGGCGAATCCGTGCGGCTGGAACTCGACTGGCGCACCGACCGCGGCGTCGCCTCCCCGGCGGCCGTGGCGGGCCTGTTCCTGGCCAAGCAGGCCCGCAAGGCGCGCAGGAACGGCACGGCCTTCGACGTGCAGCGCGGCCTGAACCTCGCCCACCCGCCCGGCATGGACGTCGAGTGCTATCGCTGCGTCGGCCCGCGGCAGGTGCTCGCCATGGTCAGCCGCTGCCGCGAATGCCGCCGGCTCGTGCACCTCCAGATCCTCGGCGCGCGGGACGACTCCCTGCGGAGCCTGGCCCGGCGCGTCTTCTCCTCGCTGCGCGACCATCCCGACGAGGGCGTGTGCCGGTGGAGCATCTTCGACGTGCGGCTGCAGACTCCCGAGCGGCTCCGCCTGGCCGAGAGCAGCCTGCAGAGCGGCCGCATCCGGCTGAGCTTCGCCCGGGGGCCGAGCCGACTGGAGTTCACGCGCGTCAGCCTGGCGGACGTGCTTCTGGCCCGGCAGAGCCTGGCCGACTGGTTCCGGACCATGCACGCACGCCGGCTGCGGCGGCGCCGTTTCGTGGTGGAGGAGGCCCCCGTGCGCGGCCACGCCGGCCTGCGGGTGCACGGCCGGCGCCGGCTCCTGCTGGACCCGGGCCGGCCGGTGGGGCGCGGGCGCGTCCTGCGGGCCGCGTGCTGGCACTGCGAGGAGACGAACCGGCTGTTCCTGTGCGCGTTCGACGGGCTTGCGCGGGACCTCGCGTGGTTCGAGCCGGCGGTCGAGGCGTTCGAGTGCTGCGACGGCGGGGAGGCGACGAGATGAGGCCATTCGGGCGCCCGCGGTCGGCCGGTCGGCCGCTGAGCCGTGCGCTGTCCCTGTCGGCCCGGCCGGTGCTGAACCGTCTGGTCAAGGTGGACCGCGACCGGGAGGGGCACGTGATCCTCCAGGTGCCCCGTGCGGACAACTCCCTGGTGCGGAGCGTCACGCGCTGGTTCCGGCTGCCGCCGTACAAGCCGATTGCACTTGACGAACTCGGGACGTTCGTCATAGAACTATGCGACGGGCGCCGCACGGTGCGGGATTTGGTTGATATGTTTGCGAAAAGGTATAAACTCAACCGGCGGGAGGCGGAAGTGGGGATGACGACGTTCCTGCGGACGCTCGCCCGCCGATCGATCATCGCACTGGTCATCGAGGGCGAGGACGTGCCGGCTCCCTGAGGCGGCGACCGTTCGGTTAGCTTGCGGAGGTCATCTGTGGCACAGCCCGGGCACGGCGGCGGACAGAAGATCGGCCGGCAGATCGTCCTGCCGTTCAGCAAAGCGTTCGAGATCGCCTGGAAGGGCATCAAGATCCGCATCTGGCGCTCGATGATCACCATGAGCGGCATCATCCTGGCCATCGCGTTCCTCATGTCCGTCTGGACCGGCGGCGTCTTCGAGCGGGCGCTGCATGCCGTTCCGGAGAGCCATCCGCTGCACTCGCTCGTGCAGGGCGCCCTGGAGGCCGAGGCGATGGCCGGCGGCGGCGTGCGCCTGCACTGCGTCGTGGCGGAGGAGCGCGCCGGCGGCAGCGTGGAGGCGATCACGCCCGGCGGCAGCCTCGAGACGTTCCTGAACGCCACCGAGGCGTTCCGGGCCGAGAGCGTGTCGGCGGAGGCCGAGGCGCTGGCCGAGGTGCTGGACCGGGAGACGGCCGACGTCAGCGCGCTGATCCTTGTGGGGCTGCCGCCCGGCCTGGCGGACGCACAGGCGGCGTCCCTGCTGGAGCGGTTCGTGCGCGACGGCGGCTTCCTGCTCGTCTATGGCGCCGGGGGCGTGTCCGACGCGGCCGAGAGCCCCCTGGCCGGACTCCTGCCGGCCACCCCCGCGGGCGGCGTCCGGTCCTTTGACGAAGGGAGCCTGACGCGCGGCCCCCAGGCCGTGCAGGTGCAGTGGGCGACGCATCCGGCGGCCCGGTTCGTCGAGGCCCGGGCCAGGTCGGGCGCCGTCGCCATGGCCGTGGCGCGGGACGGCGGAGACGAGGTGGCCTGGAGCTGGGACCTCGGCAAGGGGCAGGTGGCCTGGTACTCGGTGGATGGCGCCTCGGCGGCCGACCCCGACGTGCTCTCCTGGTTTGTCCGCGGGCAGGGCGCCGAAGGCGCCGACGAGACGGTGCAGGTCGCCGGCAGCCTGATGAACCGGCTGATCGCGCGCGGGGCGGGCAGTCGCGGCCAGACGCACGACATGCGCGGCGTCTGGCTCGTCACCCTGAGCCTGATGGTGTGTGTGGTCGGCATCACCAACGCCATGCTGATGAGCGTTACCGAACGGTTCCGCGAGATCGGCACCATGAAGTGCCTCGGCGCGCTGGACCGGTTCGTCGTGAAGCTCTTCCTGATCGAGTCGTCCCTCCAGGGCGTCGTGGGCTCGCTGATCGGGGCCTTCATCGGCTTCGTGCTGGCGTTTCTGCGCGCGCTGCTCACCTACCGCGTCACGGACCTGGAGACGGGCGAGACCTTCTGGCTGACGCTGCACTTCTTCCCCATCGGGTCCGTTCTGGTCTGGCTGGTGATCGCCCTGGCCGTGGGGATCGTTCTGAGCATTGTCGCCGCCATTTACCCGGCCATCCGTGCGGCGCGGATGGAGCCGGTGCAGGCCATGCGGGTCGAGGCGTAGCGCGCACGCGCCGCCGTGCTTCGGCCGCCATGAGGTGCAAGCGAGGAGGATGGAGCCTTGGCAGATACCGCAGCCGCCCGAACCGACGTCGAGCAGCAGACCGTCGTGCGCACCGTGGACGTGCGCAAGATCTACCGCATGGGCAAGGTCGAGGTGCACGCCCTCAAGGGCATCACGCTGGACATCCAGGTCGGTGAGTACATCAGCATCATGGGCCCCAGCGGCAGCGGCAAGACGACGCTGTTCAACATGGTCGGGGCGCTGGACAAGCCCAGCAGCGGCCAGGTCTACATCGACGAGGTCGACGTGGCCCAGCTGGACGCCTACGAACTCGCCTGGCTCCGCTGCCGGAAGATCGGCTACATCTTCCAGACGTTCAACCTCATCCCCGTCATGTCGGCGCTGGAAAACGTCACGCTGCCGATGACCTTCGCCGGCCTGACCACCGACGAGGCGCGCGACAAGGGCATGGACCTGCTCGACCAGGTCGGGCTGGCCGAGCGCTACGACCACAAGCCCTTCGAGCTGTCCGGCGGGCAGCAGCAGCGCGTTGCGATCGCCCGCGCCATGGCCAACTCGCCCAGCATCATCCTGGCCGACGAGCCCACCGGCAACCTGGACCTGGCCACGGGCAAGGAGATCATCCAGCTCCTCGGCGAGATGAACGCACACCAGAACGTGACGATCATCACGGCGACGCACGACATCAAGATGCTCAGCGCCTCCGACCGCATCATCTGGGTGCGCGACGGCACGCTGGCGAAGATCGAACGCCGCGAGGACCTGGACATCCAGGTGGGGTCCATCGAAGGCGATGCCGAGGGCGGCGTGGAGGCCTCCCTGCGCGGGACCGAAGAGGACGAACAGGACGCCGGCTGAGGACGGCCCCGGCGCCTCAGTGCGCCCTGCAGACGAGCGCGCCCGGGTAGTAGTGCTGCAGGATCTCCTGCCACGTGTGGCCGGCGCGCGCCATCCCCCGCGCGCCCCACTGGCACAGGCCCACCCCGTGGCCGTAGCCGCGCCCCTGGAGCGAGAACACCCCGTCCCGCGCCGTCACCCGGAAGCGGAGGCTGCGCATGCGGTTGCCGCCCAGGGCGCGGCGCAGCGCCCCCGCGTCCAGCTTCACCTCGTCGTTGATGAGCACGAACCGCGCGTAGCCGTCCGGCTCGGTCTCGAGGGGCCGTAGGGTGCGGACCTCCGCGACGTCCGGCCGGTCGAGCCGGCGGGCCAGATCGGCGCCGGTCACCTCCAGGCTCCACTCATACCAGCGCGTGCCCCGGCACCACGGGCACTCGACGCCCCGCAGCGGCGGCAGGGCGTCCAGTGCGAAGACCCGTTCGACGGCAACCGTCCGGCCGCCGCACGTGCTCTGGAAGTAGGCGGGGAGGGGGCGGTCGTCGTAGGCCAGCACGATGCCTGCGGTCAACTCGGTGGCCAGGCGGGCCGGGCGCGATTCGGCCTCCCGGCCGCGGTAGGCCATGTCCGCCGGCACCATGTGGCCGCGGGCGTCCAGCGTGTACAGCATGAACGTGCGGGCCGCCACGGCCTGGGCCATCAGGGCCTCCATCGGCCAGCGGGCATACAGTTCCCGGCCGACCACACCGGCGATGTACTGCTCCGGCGGGAGCACGTTGACCGCGCGGACGCAGTCCCCGGGGCGGACCGTCAGGACCAGGTGCCCGCGATAGGCGTCTTCGCCCAGGACGAACCCGTCGTCGTTCGGCCGCAGTTGCGCCTCCCCTTCGGGGACGGCCAGGTCGTTCAGGTGCAGGACCTCGCCCGAGGCGGTCACCCGCCAGGGCCCCTCGCCCATGTCCAGGAAGCGCTCGCCGGGCGCGTACCAGCTCGCGCCGCCGGGGCACGAGAGGCGCAGAGACGGCGACGCCGAGACGATGACCACCGGGACCGTCTCCGGGTACACGATCGAGGCCGGTGCGGCGGGCATGGGCGGCACCACGGGCAGGGGGCGCCAGAACTGCCACCCGTACAGGCCCACGAAGGCCAGCAGGCCCAGGGCGGCGGCCGCTGCGGCGAGGCCCGGGCCGGGGCCGCGCCGGCGCGGCGGGCGGGGGGCGGCCTCGAGGGGCGTCTGTTCGTCCATGCGGCGCTCCTGGTCACGAGACCTCGGGCGTGTCGGCGGCGGGCCCCTGGCCGCGGTAGACGTGCAGGGCCGTGTCGCGGAACCGTTCCCATTCGCTGAAGACGCAGCCGCAGTAGTTCTGCAGGTAGAGGCGCATCCGGCGGGCGCGTTCGTGGCCGCGCTCGGCCAGCGGGCGCCAGTCCTGCGCCAGGAAGGCCACGCCGTGGGTCCGGGCGCACTCCTCGCCGATCGCGCGGATGACGGAATGGTCCTGGTGGGTGCTGGACAGCAGCGTGGTGGCAAATGCCTCGTAGCCGCCGCGGGCCGCCGTCTCGGCCGTGCGCGCCAGCCGCAGGCGGTAGCAGTCGGCGCAGCGTTCGGCCGCCGGGGCCGCCCAGCGCACGGCCGCCAGCCAGTCGGGCAGCCCGTAGTCCTCCTGGTAGGTCACCGGCAGCGGCAGTCGCTCCTGGAGCACCTTGAGTGCCTTCAGGCGCCGGCGGAACTCGATGAACGGGTGGATGTTCGGGTTGCTGAAGAACCCGTGGACCCGGTGGCCGTTGCGCGCCAGCTCCTCGGCCGGCTCGATGGCGCATGCGGCGCAGCAGACGTGGAGGAGCACTCTCATGGCGTCCTTCCCGTGGCTCGGGGCCTGAGCGCGGGCGCAGCGCTTCAGAACAGCGATGCCTGCCCTTCGGGCCCGGGGCCGTCGGCGCCGCAGGCCTCCAGGCCGGCCGGCGTGATGGCGCGCCCCCGGGCCGTGCGTTCCAGCAGGCCCTGGCGGATCAGGAACGGCTCGTAGACGTCCTCGATCGTGTCTTCCTGTTCGCCGACGACGGCGGCGATGGTCTTGAGCCCGACGGGGCGGCCGGAGCTGCGCGCCAGGAGCGCCAGGATACGGCGGTCCATCTCGGCCAGTCCGCGGTCGTCGACGCCGAGCCGTCGCAGGCCGTCCTCGGCGATCTGCGGCGTGATGACGCCGCTTCCGGCCGCCTGGGCGACGTCGCGGATGCGGCGCAGGAACCGGTTGGTGATGCGGGGCGTGCCGCGGGAGCACTCGGCGATGCGGCGGGCGGCCTGCGGCTGCAGGCCGATGCCGAGGATTCGTGCGCTCTTGGCGGCGACCTCCATGAGTTCGTCGGTGGTGTAGAAGTCGAGCCGTTCGGAGATCTGGAAGCGGCTGCGCAGCGGCGGGGCCAGGAGCCCCTCGCGCGTGGTGGCGCCGATGAGCGTGAAGGGGCGCAGGTCCAGGCGGATCGACCGGCCATGCGGTCCCGGGTCGATGATGATGGTGATGAAGAAGTCCTCCATCGCCGTGTAGAGATACTCCTCGACGCGCACGTCGAGGCGGTGGATCTCGTCGATGAACAGGACGTCGCCCCTGCGCAGGCCGGTCAGGAGGCCCACCAGGTCGCGGGGCTTGCTGAGGGCCGGGCCGCTGGTGGACCGCAGGCTGACGCCGAGTTCGTTGGCGATGATGTAGGCGAGGGTCGTCTTGCCCAGTCCGGGCGGGCCGCAGAAGAGGATGTGGTCGAGCGGCTCGGCGCGCATGCGGGCGGCCTCGATCCACGTCCGCAGGTTGTCGACCGTGCCGGGGCGGCCGACGAAGTCGGCGAACGACGCGGGGCGCAGGACGCTCTCGATCGTCTGCTCGTCGTCCTGGGGAAGGCCGGAGTAGATGTCCTGCTCGTTCATCGTTCCCGATCCGTGCGCGGCCGGTCGAAGGTGCACCGCAGGAGGCGTCAGTGGCCGAGGGCATCCTGCACGAGCTGCTGGCGGTCGGCGTCGGGGCCGAGCCGGGCCACGGCGGCGCGCACGGCCTGCCGGGCATCGGCCTCGGGTTCCCCGAGCGCCACGAGTGCCTGCACGGCGTCCCGTGCGGCCTGGCTGCCGGCTTCCTCGGCGGCCACGGGCAGCCGTTCGATCCGTTCGCGCAGTTCCACGATGAGGCGCGAGGCCGTCTTGGCGCCGATCCCCTTCACGGTGCTCTTGAGCGCGTCCGCGTTGCCGTCCAGGATGTAGCGCTTGAACTGGCCGGGCTCGCAACTGCTCAGCACACGCAGCGCGACGGCCGGGCCGATGCGGCTGACCGGCAGCAGCATGCGGAACAGCTCCCGCTCCAGCTCGGTGGCGAAGCCGAACAGGCACAGCTCGTCCTCACGCACCAGCAGGTGGGTCAGCAGGACGGCACGGCCGCCCTCGGGGGGCAGGGCCTCGTAGGTGGACAGAGGGATTCGCGCGACCAGCCCGACGCCGCCCACGTCGATCGTCGCGGCCGTCGGGCTCTTGACGACGAGGCGGCCCTGGAGGCGGTCGATCATCCGTTCACTCGCTCCGGAGTTCCAGGCCGAGCGACTCCAGTTTCAGCACGATCTCGTTGAGGCTCGTGGCGCCGAAGTTGGGCACGCCCACCAGGTCGGCCTCGCTCAGGCGCACCAGGTCGCCGATCGTGGCCACCCCGAGGCGCTCCAGGCATCGACGGCAGCGGGTGGACAGCTCGAGCGTCTCGACCGAGGCGGTCAGGGCGTCGCTCTCGTCGTCGTCCTCTTCGCGGGGGGCTTCCTGGCCGAGCTGGAGGTCGTAGCGGGCCATCAACTGCTCGATCTCCTCCAGGCTCGTGTCGCCGAAGTTCTTTTCGCTCAGCAGCTCCTCGCGCGTGACCTTCGTCAGGGCGCCCAGCGTCTTGATGTCCCGACGGTCCAGGCACGTGCGGCTCCGCGCGCTCAGCTCGAACGCGGAGAGTTCCATGTTGAACAACTCCTCCATGCGGCGCATGTCGCGCGTCTTGGCGGCGTCGACGAACATGGTCAGCGACGACTCGGCGTCCTTCAGGTAGAGCTGCGCCTGCTTGTGCCGAGGGTCGATGGCGAGCACGCGCTTGTAGCAGTCGATCGCGCGGTCGTACTCGTTGTGGTCCTCGCTCAGGATGCCCAGGTTGATCAGCGCGCCGACGTATGTCGGGCGCAGGTCGGCGCAGCGGCCGTACAGCTCCATGGCCCGCCTGTCGTCGCCGTTCAGGTCGGCGTTCCGGGCCAGCCGGAACAGGCTCCGGGCATGCTCGGGGTCCAGGTCGAGCGCGGATTCGTACAGCCGCATGGCCTCGGCGTAGTCTCCGTCGGCCTCCGCCAACAGGCCGCGGGCATACAGCAGGGCGGCGGTCGGTTCGGCCTTGGCGTGCTTCTTCAGGATGTCGACGGCCGCCTGCGGCTGCTGCAGGTCGCAGTAGGCTTCGACCAGGAGCACGTCGATCGCCGGGTCCTGGCCGGCCTCGGCCTGGAGCAGGTCCACGCCTTCCTGCGTGCGGCCCATGGCCAGCAGTGCGCGGCCCAGGAAGTGGGCGGCGTTCTTGCGGCTGCGCACGGGGCGCAACCGCTCGGCGGCCTCCGCGTAGCGTCCGCGGGCCAGCAGCAGGATCCCCAGCTTCTCGCTGAGGTCTCTCTGCTCGTCGTCGGAGACCTGGTCCCGGTCCGCCTCCATCTGCCGGATGCGCCGGTCCGCCTGATCGACCGTGGCGTAGCTGTCGTAGACGCAGGTGACCAGTTGGTCGTAGTTGTCCCTGGTCAGCGGGGCGGCCAGCAGTTCGTCAAGTTGCTTCGCAAGTGTCGTTGCCATAGACTCTTCAGCACGATCATTGGGGGAGAGCGGCTGCGGCGGAACGGCACACCCTGCCTGCAGTTCACCGTCCCTGGCAGGCTAACAGGAAGTTTGAACCCTGTCAAGGGATTTGGTATCCTGCCCCCGCCGCAGGAGGGGGCGCCGGCCCCAAGCTGGAAAGGAACTCAGTTCCGTGGCGCAAGTGCATATCACCGAGGGAATCTCGGCCGGCGACGGCCGGCCGTTGCTCGTCATCGCCGGGCCGTGTGTCATCGAGGGGCGCTGCCTCTGTCTGCGGGTCGCCTCCCATCTGAAGGCGCTCTGCGAACAGATCAAGCTGCCGTTCGTCTTCAAGGCGTCGTTCGACAAGGCCAACCGCAGCAGCATCTCCTCGTTCCGAGGAGTCGGCATGGAGGACGGCCTCAGCATCCTGGCCGAGGTCAAGGAGAAGGTGGGCGTGCCCGTCGTGACCGACATCCACCTGCCGGAGCAGGCCGCCCCGGTGGCCGAGGTCGTCGACATGCTCCAGATCCCCGCCTTCCTGTGCCGTCAGACGGACCTGCTGATCGCCGCCGCGCGCGCCGGTCGGCCCGTCCTCATCAAGAAGGGCCAGTTCATCGCCCCGGAGGACATGGGGCGCGCCGCCGAGAAGGTCCGGTCCATGGGCAACGCGGACGTCCTTCTGTGCGAGCGCGGCGCCGTCTTCGGCTACCACGACCTGGTGGCCGACATGCGCTCGATCGTCCGCATGAAGGCCCTCGGCTATCCCGTCGCGTTCGACGTCACCCATTCCACCCAGCGCCCCGGCGCGGCCGGCACCGCCAGCGGGGGTGAGCGCGAGATGGCGATGCCGCTCGGATCGGCCGCCGTGGCGGCCGGGGCCGACGCCGTGTTCATCGAGACGCACCCGCAGCCCGACGAGGCCCTGTCCGACGCCGCCAGCATGGTGCCGCTGGAGTCGATGGAGCTTCTGCTCAAGAGGCTCCAGGCCGTCGCCGCAGCGGTGGGGAAGCCGTGATGGCCGGCATCGGCCTGCTCGGGGGCTCGTTCGACCCCGTCCACTGCGCGCACGTGGCCCTGGCTGAGCGCGCGCGCGACCGGCTTGCCCTCGACTGCGTCCGGCTGGTGCCCGCACGCCGCAACCCCCACAAGCCCGTCCGGCCGGTCGCCTCGGACGCTCACCGCGTACGGATGCTCGAACTGGCCGTCGAGGGCCGGCGCGGCCTGCGCGTCAGCACGGCGGAACTCGACCGCCAGGGGCCGTCCTACACGCTCATCACGGTGCAGGAACTGCGCCGCGAGGTGGGCGTCGATGCGCCGATCTACCTGCTGCTGGGCGCCGACAGCGTCGGCGACCTGGCGCGCTGGTGGCGGGCCGACGAACTGGTGGCCCAGGCCCTGGTCGTGCCCTTCGACCGGCCCGGCTGCCGGCTCGACGAGGTGCTGGAGGGCTTGGTGCCGCGCTTCGGAAGGGCGTGGGTGGCGGCGGCGCGGGCCCGGCGGATCGACGGGCCGCCCATGGAGGTCTCCTCCACGCAGGTCCGGGAGCGGCTGCGGGCCGGCCTGTCCGTCGTGGGGCTGGTGCCCGAGGCCGTCGCACGCTACATCGCCGAACAGGGCCTCTACGCCTGAAGGGGGGGCGCTACGGCGTCTCGTCGTCGTCCCAGGCCAATTCCTCCCGCCAGCGGTGGCGCACGGCCTGCTTGCGCGTGCTGCGGGACTGGCGGCGCTGCTTCTTCGCGACCTGCTCCTGGGGCTGTTCCACGTCCGTTGCGCGGGGCACCTCGATCTCCTCGATGCCCTCGACGATCCGCACGTAGCTGTGGTAGCGCTCCGCGTCCAGCTCGCCGCTCTCGACGGCCGCCTTCACGGCGCAGTGCGGTTCGTGCATGTGGACGCAGTCGGGCATGCGGCAGTCGGCGGAGAGTTCCCAGATGTGCGGGAAGAACTGGGCGACCTCGACCTTCCGGATGTCCCAGAGCGTGAACTCCCGGATGCCCGGCGTGTCCACCACGTAGCCGCCGAAGGACAGCTTGAGCAGCGAGGCGTAGGTGGTGACGTGGCGGCCCTTGGTGGTCACCGGGCCCGTACGGAGCTTCAGGCCCGGCTGGAGGGCATTCAGCAGGGAGGACTTGCCCACGCCGCTGTGGCCGGCGAAGACCGTGCTCCGGTCGCGGAGGGCCGCCCGCAGACCGTCCAGGCCGCGGCGCTGCAGGGCGCTCGTGCGCAGGACGCGGTAGCCGAGCGACTCGTACATGCCGGCCACGTCTTCGTACTCGGCGGGATCGTCCGCCTGGTCGGTCTTGTTGATGCAGAGGATCGGTTCGAGCCGCCCGGTCTCGCCGGCGATGATGTATCGGTCGATGATGCCCGGCGTCAGCGGCGGGACGCGTACGGACGTGACGATGAGCAACTGGTCCACGTTGGCGACGATCACGTGTTCGGTGTGCTGCCCGCGCGGCGAGGTGCGAGAGAGCTTCGTGCGGCGCGGAAGCACCTGCTCCACCACCCCTTCGCCGCCCCCGACGGCGGTGAGGATGACCCGGTCCCCGACGGCCAGCGGCTTCGACTCCCCCGTGTCGTTGTCGACCAGGCGGCCGCGCACCTTGCACTCATAGACGGCGTCCCCCGCGTCCACCTCGCACAGTGCGGACCGGATCCGGATGACCGTTCCTTCCATGGACCCTCGAAGGCTGTCGTTACGTCTGCGGTTCGGCGCCGCAGAGGCGCGTGAACATGCGGTCCAGGGCCAGGCGCATCTGCGCGTTGGCCCCGATCATCTCGATCGTCTCCACGACGGTGTCGGCGAGGTCCAGGTAATCGTCCGCGTCGCCGGCGGCGGCGGCCCGTTGCCGCATCGCCCCCTCCCGGTCCCGGTTCACCAGTGGGCAGTCGTCCTCCGGCGCGGCGGCCAGGACGGCCAGGTCGCGGTAGTAGACGGCCAGGCACTCCAGCAGGTCCTGCAGGGAGTCGCGCGCGGAGCCCGCGCCGGCCTCTTTGGCGAGGTCGGCCAGCCAGTCGGCCAGTTCCAGGTTGTCCTCGGGCGCGGCCGAGGCCAGCCGGTCCAGCAACTCCCGGTTCCGTTCGTGGAGCCCTTCGCGGGCGGACCGCAGGGCCAGGCCGGGGGCGCCCCAGCATCGGCCGGCCAGCCAGTGGGCGTCGTCGTCGGCGTAGCCCTCCTCGGTGAGCCGGCGGCTCAGCGCCGCCTGGGGCAGGTTGGCGAATCGCACCAGGCGGCAGCGGCTGATGATGGTCTCGGGGACGCGCCGGAGGCTCGAGGCGATCAGGATGAACACGCAGCGGCCGGGCGGCTCCTCCAGCAGCTTCAGGAACGCGTTCGCGGCCTCGTCGGTCATGCGCTCGGCATCGTTGACGACGAACACGCGCCGGTCCGCCCGAACCGGCCGAAGCCCGGCCGTGTGCTGCAGGTCGCGCACGACCTGCAACGGCAGCGACTGGCGGCCCTCCGGCAGGCCCACCTGCGTGTAGTCCGGGTGTGCGTTGCCTGCCAGCAGGCGGCAGTCGGCGCCGGTCGAGTCCGGGCAGAGCAGGGCGGCGGCCAGCCGGCGCGCCATCTCCAGGCGCCCCGTCCCGGCGGACCCGAGGAAGAGCAGCGCGTGCGGCAGCCGGCCGCTTTTCAGCAGGCCGGCCAACTGGCGCCCGGCCCGCTCCTGGCCCTCGATGGATTCGAACCCCATAGGTCCCCGCGTGCTACTGCTCGACGAGCGCCATCACCTGGCCGGCCTTCACCTTCTCGCCCTCGCCGGCCAGAATCGACGTGATCCTGCCGCTGACGGGCGCCGGCACGGTGAACGCCGCCTTGTCCGTGACCATCTCCACCATGTCCTCGCCCTCGACCATCTCCTCGCCCTCGTTGACGTACCAGAAGGACACCTCGGCGTCCTCCGGCGCCTCGTCGCCCAGCGGGGGCAGCTTCACTTCAATCGGCATCGCGTGTCTCCGTTCCCGTTCCGTTGATCCTGTCGTTCACCAGATCCCGTGCCATGGCGGCCGCCCCGTAGCTGCTGCGGACGAACGGCCCGCTCGCCACGGCGGCAAAGCCCATCCGCAGCGCCTGCGCCTCCAGGGCGGCGAAGCGTTCCGGCGGCACGAACTCCGCCACCGGGCAGTGGGCCGGCGACGGCGCCAGGTACTGCCCCAGCGTCAGCGCCGTGCAGCCGGCGCCGCACAGGTCGCCCAGGACGGCCGAGACCTCCTGCGGCGTCTCGCCCAGGCCGAGCATCAGCCCGCTCTTCGTGGCCGGCACGGCGGGGTGCTCGGCCGCCTGCGCCAGCACGCGGAGCGAGCGGCGGTAGTCCGCTTCCGGGCGCACGCGGGCGTAAAGGCGCGGCACGGTCTCGACGTTATGATTGAAGACTTCGGGCGCGGCGTCAAGCACCCGGGCCAGATCCGCCGCGTTTCCGGCGAAGTCCGGCGTCAGGACCTCTACGGTCGCCTCCGTGCCCTCGTGCAGGGCCCGGATCGTCTCGGCGAAGTGCCCGGCGCCGCCGTCGGGCAGGTCGTCGCGCGTCACGCTGGTGACCACCACGTGGCGCAGCCCCAGCCGGCGCACGGCCTCGGCCAGCCGCCGGGGCTCCCGGGCTTCCACGGGGGAGGGCGCGCCCCGGGCGACCGCGCAGAACGTGCAGCCCCGCGTGCAGACCGTGCCGAGGATCATGAACGTGGCCGTGCCCCGTGCGAAGCACTCGCCGATGTTGGGGCAGCGGGCCTGCCGGCAGACGGTCTCCAGGTGCAGCTCATCCAGCATGTCCAGCACGGGCCGCATCTGCTGCTCGGGCGGCAGGCGCTTGCGCAGCCAGGGGGGGAACCTGCGCGTGGGGGTGCTCATGGAGTCTCCCGTGCGCCGGCCGCCGGCGCCGGCGTCATCTCGAAGTGTTCCGCGAAGGTCTCGGCAGCCCGCAACGCAACGTCCGCAAGCGCCGGCACCGTGCCGGTCTCCCGCGCCAGCGACGTCATCGTCACGCCCCTGAGGCCGCACGGGACGATCAGGTCGAACTGCGACAGGTCGGTCGTCACGTTCAGCGCCACCCCGTGGTAGGCCACCCAGTGCCGGACGGCGATGCCGATGGAGGCGATCTTGCGGTCCTCCACCCAGACGCCGGTATGGGGCGAGTCCGCGTGGGCCGGCACGCCGTAGCCGCGGCAGAGGGCCACGAGCCACGCCTCCAGGTCGCGCAGGTAGCGGTGCAGGTTGCGCCCGCGCCGGCGCAGGTCCAGGATGGGGTAGACGACGAGCTGCCCGGGGCCGTGGTAGGTCACCTCGCCGCCGCGGTTCGTCTCGGCCACCGCCACGCCGCGCGCGGCCAGCGCGTCCGCGTCGGCCAGCACGTCGCCGCGCACGCCCGTGCGGCCGATCGTCACCGTCGGCGTGTGCTCGAGCAGCATCAGGCACTCGGGTTCCCGCTGCTCGATCACCGCGTCGCGGCGCCGCACCTGCTCCCGGAACGCCTCTTCGTATCCGAGCCTCCGCAAGGGGGGGCACAGCAGGCGCGGTCGCGGGGGCGGGAGTGCCATGCGGCTCAGCCTCTCCAGTTGATGGGCGGGCCCACCACGCCGTCGGCCGCCTCGCGCAGGGCCTCCGGCAGCGTGGGGTGTGCGTGGATCGTTGCGGCCAGTTCCTCGGCCGTGCACTCCAGTTGCAGTGCCAGGGCGGCCTCGCCCAGGACGGCACTGGCCATCGGGCCGCAGGCGTGCACGCCCAGCAGCTCGCCCCGGCGGCCGTCGGCGATCATCTTCACGAACCCGTCCGTGTCGCCGATCACGTGCGCCTTGCCCAGCGCCTGGAGCGGGAACTTCTTGACCACCACGTGCTCCCCGACCGCCTCGCGCGCCTGCTCCTCACCCATGCCGACCATGGCGACCTCCGGGGAGGCGAACACGCAGGCCGGAACGACGCGGTAGTCCATCGCCGCCGTGATCGAGCCCGTCGCGTGCGCGGCCGCCACGACCGCCTCCTGGCTGGCGACGTGCGCCAGTTGGGGGTCTCCGACGACGTCGCCGACGGCGTAGACGTGCGGCTGCGACGTCTGCATGTGCTCGTTGACCTCGATCCGCCGCGCCTTGCCCGGCTCGATGCCTGCCGCCTCCGGCGCGAGGCCCGCGAAGTACGGCCGGCGGCCCACGCAGACCAGCATCCTCTGTGCCGACACCTCCCGGCCGTCGCTCAGACGGGCCCGCACGCCGCCGCCGTCCCTGGCGACCGACTCCAGCTTCGTGCCCGGGTGCAGCGCGGCGCCGGCCTTCTTCAGGCGGCGCACCACGACGCGCGCGCAGTCGAGGTCGACCCCGGGCAGGATCCGGTCCAGGGCCTCGACCACGGTCACCTCGACGCCGAAGGCCGAGTAGAGGCCCGCGAACTCGACTCCGATGTAGCCGCCGCCGACGATGATGACCGATTCGGGCAGCTCGTTCGCGGTCACGGCGTCGCCGCTGTCCCAGATGACCTCGTGATCGAACGGCGCCGACGGCAGTTCGACCGACTGCGAGCCGGTCGCGATGATGACGTGGCGCGCACGGAGGCGGTCGGGGCCGTCGCCCTCGAGGGCCAGCGTGTGGGCGTCCTCGAAGCGCGCGGCCGCCCGGACGTGTTCCACCTTGTTGGCGGCCAGCAGGGCCTTGATCCCGCCGCGCAGCTTCGCGACCACCGCGTCGCGCCGGGCCGCGGCGGCCGCGTAGTTCAGCGTCAGACCGGTCACGTCGATGCCGGCTTCGTCGGCGTGCCGCATCTGCTGGAGCAGGTTGGCGGCGTGCCAGAGGGCCTTGGTCGGGATGCAGCCGACGTTGGTGCAGCATCCGCCGAGTTCGCCCTTGTCGATCACACAGGCATTCGCGCCGAGCTGGGCGGCGCGGATGCCCGCCACGTATCCGGCCGGCCCGGCGCCGATGACGGCCACGTCGAAGTCGTAGCTGCTGTCTGCCATGGGTTCCTCGCTTGTCGATGTCAGGGCAGCGGCCGCCGGCACCCGCGGCCGCGGGCACCATTGTAATGGAACCGCCGCGCCGGGGAAAGCCGCGGCGGGGCGCTGCGGTGGGCGGCCCCGGGCATCCTCGCCCGGGGATCAGAATGCGATGCCGGGGGCCTGGCCGAGCCCGCAGCGCACGAGGCCGGGCGCGCCGTCGCGCCGGCCGATCTCCGCCCAGGCGTAGCCGCCGCCACGTGCCGGCCCGGGGTTCAGCAGTTGCGTCCGCCCGAGCGCGTCGCGGCCCGCCGCCTCGTGGATGTGGCCGCAGAAGCAGACCAGCGGTTCGCGCGTCAGGATGAAGTCGCGCACGGACCGGCTGCCCACGTGCATCCCGTTGCCCACGATGTCGAGCGCCGTGTCGCGCGGCGGCTGATGGCAGACGAGCACGCAGGGCAGGGCGGGGTCGATGCCCTCTGCCGCGGCCTTCAGCAGCGCCGCGAGTTCAGGCTCCTCCACCTCGCCGGGCGTGCGCCCGGGGCAGGGCAGAGAGCCGCCCAGGCCGATGAAGGCGACGCCGTCCAGGACGCGGCTCATGCCGTGCAGGCCGATGTCCTGCTCGTCCAGGTAGGCATCGACTTCGGGGTAGTCGCAGTTGCCCGGCACGGCCAGGGCCAGGGGGTTGCGCCGGCGGATGGCCTCGATCACCTCGGCGGCCTCTCGGCGGCGGCCGAAGTTCGTTACGTCGCCCGCGACGACCACGACGTCCGCCGCCTCGAACACCCCGGCGAACGCCTCCAGCGCGCGGGCCTGCCCGTGCACGTCCGTGACGGTTGCGACGATCATGATCCGCCTCCTGTCCGGCGCGGCCGGCGCCGATGGCCTCTGCCGGCCGGCGTGTCGACGTCGCACGAGGGGGTGCGCATGGTGCTCAGTCCTGCGGCTTCGGCGTTGCGAGCAGGGCGGCCACGCGGTCGGCGAAGTTCTCGACGCGCACGGTCAGTTCGACTGTGTGGTCGTCATGGCCCTGCACGGAGGCCTCGCGCAGGTACGGCGTGCACGCCGGGTCGGCGGCCAGGTTCCGCAGCGCGGTCTCGATGCCGGCGGCCGTGCCGGCGCCGTCGCACGCGACCCGCAGGGTCAGGGCGGCGTCGCGGCTGTTCAGGCTGCGCACCTGCCCGCTGACCGCATGCACGCCGGGGCCGGCCAGCCCGGCGGCCTCCAGCGCGGCATGGACCCCCGGGTGCGGGACGCGCGCCAGCAGGGCGGCCAGTTCTCCGCGGGTGTTCAGACAGGCGAAGCGGACGGGGCTGTCGCGGTCCAGGCGGTCGTACGCGCCGAGCAACTGCGGATCCATGCCCGCCGGCAGGGGCGCTGCAGCCGGCTCGTCGTCCGGGCGGACGGCCGCCTCGATGCCGTCGAGCCACGTGCGCAGCAGGATCGCGTCCTCGGCCACCATGTAGATGTTCGTGCGGGCGGCGAACGCCCCTCCGGCCGGCGCCGGCCAGATGGCGCCGCCTCGATAGGGCTCGGGCTTGGGCAACTCTTTCTTGGCCGCCACCTGGCGCAGCACGGCGTCGAGCAGGCGTCCCAGACGCGTGATCGAGACGGCCAGGCCCCAGCGGACGCCGTCCTCGCCGGCCGCCGCCGTGCCCAGCACGACCAGTCGGATCGGCGCCACGTAGACGACGCCCTCGCGCATCTGCTCGGGCTGATCGGCCTTGATCGGCATCCGGTTGCCCACGTCGGGCCTCAGCGCCAGCCGCACCGGCACCTCCACCATCATGGGATCGTCCCGACGGATGCTGACGAACAGGAAGGCGCGGGTCTGCGGGGTCAGGAACACCTCCGCGTCCGGCACCGGCAGGGCGCGCGCGAACCACATGTAGATGCCGATGATCGCCAGGCCGACGACGACGATCAGCCCGAGGCAGCCGCCCGTACAGCCCCACATCCACCTCTTGCGCTGCCGCAACAGGCGTTCCTGATCGCCCATGTCCATCGGTTGCTCTCCGTGTGCGGTGGGGGGGCTACACGCGCGGCTCGCCGGCCGCGTCGTCGTCGTCGGGCAGGTCGGCCAGCGCGGGCCTCGCCACCTGGTCCAGGTACTCGTCCACCTGCTCGGGCGCCCGCCCGACGAAGGCGGACGGCGCCAGCGCCGCGTCCAAGCCCGCGCCGATGGCCGTGAACGCCTCGTCGGCCCGCAAGCGGTCCAGCAGGTCGTTGACCCCGTCGCCGGCCTTCACGCGCTCGGCGGCGTCCAGCGAATGCACGCGGATGCGCTCGTGCAGCGCCTGCCGGTCGCCTCCGGCACGCACGCCGAGCATCAGGATGTTCTCGGTGGCAATGAACGGGAGTTCCGCGCGGAGGCGGCGCTCGATGACGGCGCGGTTCACCACGAGCCCGCCCGTGACGTTCGCGGCCAGGCGCAGGACGGAGTCGGCCGCCAGAAACGCCTCGGGCAGCGTCAGCCGCCGCACGGCCGAATCGTCCAGCGTGCGCTCCAGCCACTGGTCCGCCGCCGTGAAGGCCGCGTTGGGCACCTGGTTGAGCAGGAACCGGCAGAGCGACGCCATGCGCTCGCTGCGCATGGGATTGCGCTTGTAGGCCATCGCCGAGGAGCCCACCTGCGAGCGCCCGAAGGGCTCCTCCAGTTCCTTCAGACCGGCCAGCAGGCGCAGGTCGCCGGCCATCTTGTGGCAGGCCGCCGCCAGGAGCCCGAGCGCGCAGAGCGCCCGATAGTCGAGCGCCCGCGGATACGTCTGGCCCGTCACCGGGCAGACGCGCGAAAAGCCCATCGCCTCGGCCACCCGGCGCTCGAGTTCCTTCACCTTCTCGTGATCGCCGTCGAAGAGCGCCAGGAAGCTCGCCTGCGTGCCCGTCGTGCCCTTGACGCCGCGAAAGGGCAGTTCGTCCGCCACGCGGGCGATCTCGCGCGCGGCGTCCAGCAGGTCCTGCAGCCAGAGGCACGCGCGCTTGCCGACGGTCGTGACCTGGGCCGGCTGGAAGTGCGTATAGGCCAGGCAGGGCAGGGCGCGCCACTCGCGCGCGAACGCCGCCAGGTTGCGGCCGGCCGTCGCCAGGGGCGGCAGAAGCAGCCGCAGGCCGTCCCGCAGCAGGATCAGGTCCGTGTTGTCGCCCACGAACGCGCTCGTCGCGCCCAGGTGCAGGATGCCGCGCGCGCGCGGGCACTGCTCGCCGTACGCGCGCACGTGCGCCATCACGTCGTGGCGCGTCTCGCGTTCCAGGCGGGCTGCCAGCTCGAAGTCCACGTCGTCCTGATGGGCGCGCAACTCGGCGATCTGCTCCTCCGAGATGTCCAGCCCCAGCAGGCGCTCCGCTTCGGCCAGGGCGATCCACAGGCGCCGCCAGGTGCGGAACTTGCGCAGGTCGCTCCAGTTCTCCAGCATGGCGCGGCCCGCCCAGCGGGTGGCGAAGGGCGAGCGGTAGACGGACTCCTCGGGTTCCCGTGTCATGGCTGCTCCCGCGATGCCTTATGTGGCTCAGCCGCCCTCGGCTGAGGTCCAGCCCCGCGAGGCGGGGCTGGGTGGAACACAGGCGAGGGCGCCTGTGCCACGCAGTCAACAGGGCACGTCGGCCTCCAACTCATAGCATACCGGCCGCATCAACCGGCTGCGATGCCGAGCGATTCGGACGTGAACAGCGCGCGGCACGGCACGCCGGCCGCCGCGAACGCCTCGGCCGCGCCCTCCTGGCGGTCGAGCACGAGCAGCACGCTCACCTCGCCGGCGCCCGCCGCGCGGAGCGCCTCCACGGCGTCCAGGGCCGCCCCGGCCGTCGTCGCCACGTCCTCCACCAGAACGACCCGTTCGCCGGCCTCCATGGGGCCCTCGATGCGCCTGTCGGTCCCGTAGCCCTTGCTGGCCTTGCGCACGATGACGAACGGCAGGTCCGTCTGCAGCGCCAGCGCCGTCGCCAGCGGCACGCCGCCCAACTCGGCCCCCGCCAGCCGCTGGACCCCCTCGGGCAGCATGGCCGCCAGCTCGCGCGCGACCGCCCGGAGCAGGCCGGGGTGCGTCTCGAAGCGGTATTTATCGAAATAATAGTGGCTTGTGCGGCCGCTGCGAAGGGTGAACGTGCCCGTCAGCAGGGCGACGTTCTTCAACTGCCGGGCCAGCGTCTTCAGGCTCATGCATCGGCTCCCTCGGGGTGGGAATCACGCCCTGTCGGATTATACCGGCCCTCCCGTGCCCCCACAACCGACGCGCCGGCCCTCCCCGGGGCCGCCTTCCACTATGCAGATGTTTTGTAAATGAATATTTACACGAGATTGAATAAATAGCCAATTGCCGCCTCCCGCCCCATGGGATATAGTACATCGGCATGAAGTGTGCCCCCGGGGCGGAGGGGCCGGGGTGGCGGACTTCGGCATGGGGTGCGGCAGCCCGGCGGGCCCGCCGGCGGCAGAACAGCCGCCTCTGCCCCGCGGAGCGCCGTGCCATGTGTCGGTGATCGGCCCTCTTGCTCTCGGGGAGGCGGCCATGGCAGGCACGCATCGGGGACGCACGTCGGCTTCCGTACGGACCGTATCGGCATTCCTCTTCCTCTTCGCCGCGGCC
>JAAYEJ010000030.1 GCA_012728835.1 Candidatus Brocadiaceae bacterium
CTCGAGACGAAGCTGGAGGAACTGCGCCTCCGTGTGAACGGCACGCAGGCCCCGTGAGGTCCCAGCCGGCGCCGGCCCTGCCTGCCGCCGGCAAGGAGTGTGGAGACGATGGCCGAATCGACCGAAACCGCACCGCGCGGCGAGAAGTTCGTGCTGGCGTGCGACCATGCCGGCTACGAGATGAAGCAGGAGCTGAGACGCTACCTGGAGCAGGCGGGCAACCGCGTGGAGGACCTCGTCCCCGAGTTCCTGGGACGCACCGACTTCCCGGCGATCGCCGAGACCCTGGGCCGCCGCGTGGCCGCCGCTGCCGACGGATCATACGGCGTGCTCATCTGCGGCACGGGCATCGGCATGAGCATGGCGGTCAACAAGGTCGCCGGAGTCCGGGGTGCGCTGCTCTACTCCGAGACGGCGGCCGAATACGCCCGCCGGCACAACGACGCGAACGTCCTGATCTTCGGCAGCCGCACGATGACCTTCGCCCAGGTGCGGTCCTACCTGGAGGCGTTCTTCCGCCAGGAGTTCGAGGGCGGTCGCTACGCCGACCGCAACGCATACATGGCACAGATGGACGGCCGGTAGCCGATCGGCCGGCGGAGCTATGGCGAGACCTGCCACATTGACCTGTCTGGCGGCCCTCCTGGTGGGCCTGGCGGGGTGCACCGTGCCCCCCCGGCTCCCCGAACCGCCGCCGCAACCGCCCCCGCCCCCGCCCGTCTGCGAGTACTTCGCCTACTGCATGCAGAAGGGCGACACCCTCTACTCGCTCGGCCGGCGCTTCGAGGTCCCGTGGGACGAGATCGCGCGGGTCAACGAGGTGCTGCAGCCGTCCGACCTGGCGATCGGGAAGCTCCTGATCATCCCGAAGGTGCCCGGCGTGGAGGTCCCGGAACTGGAGCTGCCCCCGTTCTCCCACATGCAGGAACGGCCGCGGCATTCGACCCTGCGGCCGGAGGAACTGCACTGCGGAAAGGCGTCCTCGCCCTGCTGGTGGCCCACGCGGGGCCGCGTGGTGTGGCGGTACGGGCAGACGGTCCGAGGGCTGCCGGAGCACGGCATCGGCATCTCCGCCCCCGTCGGTACGGACGTCTGCGCCGTGGCCGGCGGCACCGTGATCGCCTGCGTGCAGGCGACCTCGGGCGCCGCCTGGGGCAACTCCGTCGCCGTAGAGCACGAGGGGAACATGGTCAGCTGGTACGCGCACCTGGGCGAGGTCCTCGTGGAGAAGGGCCGCCCCGTAAGCAAGGGCGAGCCGATCGGCACCGTCGGCGCCAGCGGTGCGATCGGCGAGCCGTGCCTGGCGTTTCGACTGTTTCGTAATGACCGACCCGTGGACCCGGAACGATACCTGCCGTAGCGTCTCCGGAACCGCGCGGGTCTGAGACGCGTCGGGCCGGACGGAGTGTGCAAAGGTCGGAAACCGGATTCCTGCGAGCATATGCCCCCAGCCTGCCCATGAGCACAGCACAAAGCCGGCGACCGAAGAAGGTCCTCGTCGTGACCGATACGCCCGAGGACGTGGAGATCCTGCGCCGCCAGCTCGGCGAGGCGGGCTGCGACCTGGAGCAGACCTGGGGGGTGCAGGCCGCCCTGCGGGCCATCGAGCAGAACCCCCCCGACCTCGTGCTGCTGGACATGACCAACCAGGAGTCCGACGGCGTCGAGCTGTGCGGGACGCTGCGCAGCCGGCCGGAGACGGTGGCCACGCCGGTCATCGTCATCTCCGAACGGACGGGCGTCGAACAGGGGCAGCAGGTGCTGGACATCGGTGCCGACGGGCTGATCTGCCGGCCGTTCGAGCCGGTCGAACTGCTCACGCGCGTGCGCACGCTCCTGCGCATGAAGGACCTGCACGACCGGATCGCCGAGCAGAACCGGCAGTTCATGGAGGCGAACGAGCGGCTCGACCTGCTCAACCAGGAACTGACGATCCGCAACCGCGAGCTGGAGCAGGGCCTGGCCATGGCCCACCGCCTGCAGGAAGCCCTGATGCCGCAGCACTACCCGCACGTGAAGAACGTGGGCTTCTCGCACAAGTACACGCCGGCCGAAGCGATCGGCGGCGACGTCTTCCAGATCATCGGCGTCGATGAGAACCGGGCCGCCATCTTCATCGCCGACGTCAGCGGCCACGGTGTGCGGGCCGCCATCGTCACCAGCATCGTCAAGACCGTCATCGACTACATCAACGTGGCCGACAAGAGCCCGTCGGACGTGCTCAAGGACTTCAACTCCCGCTTCCGCAGCGTGCTCGGGCCGATGACGCCGCAGATCTACGCAACGGCGGCCTTCATGATCGTCGACGGGCACAGGCGCAGGCTGAGCCTGGCCTGCGCGGGCCATCCCGCCCCCCTGCACGTCAGCAAACGCAAGGCGACCGCCGAGCCGCTCATGGATATCGACCACACCGGCCCCGCCCTCGGCTTCCTGAGCGATCCCGAGTACCCAACGGTCGAATGCGAACTGGAGGCGGGCGATATCGTGCTTGGGTTCACCGACGGCATCTTCGAGGTCCTGAGCAAGGACGACGAGATGTTCGGACTTCAGCGCCTCCAGCGCCTGGTCGCTTCCCACACCCGCCTGGTGCCGCGCGACCTCATCCAGCGGCTCATCAGCGAGACGAACGAGTTCATGGGCACGACGAGGCGGCCCGACGACGTCTGCCTCGTCGCCGTCGAACTCTACTGAGCGCCGCCGGCGCGGCCGTCTGTGCGGGACGGTCTGAGAGGGCCGTCGACGGCCGCGACGGAGCGAATCCACGCTTCCCTTCGGGCGTTCCGACGCTATAATTACAGCGGGGCGTGCGGTACGTTCATAGGACAATCCTGGGATGCACGGAGGACAGGCCGTGGACAGGCAGATGCCGTCCCTGCTCCAGCGGGTGACTCGACGGCTGCACGTATGCCGCGCAGCGCGGCGGTTCCACGTCCTGACGCTCGTTCTGGCCGGCGCCTACGCCGTGCTGCTGCTCATCTCCCGCCTTCTGGGGCTCATCCCGGACGCGTTCGAACCCGTCACGCTGGTGGCCGTCGTGGCCGGTGCGCTGGCCCTGGCGCTGGCCGGATGCCGCCGGCCGGGCCGCGCCGAGGCGGCCCGGCGGGTGGACGAACACCAGGCGACGGACGACCTGTTCCTGACGTCCGTGCTGATCGACACCTCCGCCGGCAGCTACGCGCCGCTGGTATTGCGCGACGCCGAGCAGGCGGCCGGCGGCTGCTCCGCCAGGGACGTGGTCCCCTGGGCCTGGGGCCGCCAGGCGCGGAACGCCGCCCTGGCGCTCGCCGTCCTGCTGGCCGGCGTGCTCTTCCTGCCGCAGCTCGACCCGTTTGGCCGGGGCGAGGAGCGGGAGCGACGGGCCGGGCAACGGCGTGAACTCCAGGAGAGCCGCAAGGCCACCGCAATGCGGGCGGCCCAACTGACGCCTCTGGGCGACGCCGAGCTGTCCGAGGAGGTCCGCAAGGCAATCGATGAACTGAAGCAGACGTTCGACGGCATGAAGCCGGATCAGAAGGATGCGAACCTGCGGCGGCTCGCCGCCCGCGAGGCCGACCTGGCCAAGCTCTGGCGCACGGCCGGCGAGGATCGCCTGCGCAGCGCCCCGCGCGCCGCCGGCCCGCTCCAGCGCTTCGGCGCGCGCCGGAACCCCGCTTCCGAGGTCTGGCACCAGGAGCTGCAACAGGGCGTCACGAAGAGCGTCCGGGAGGAACTGTCCGAGCTGAAGCGGATGGCGCAGAAGCTGGCCGAGACCGACGACGAGGCCGAGAGGCAGACACGGTCGCGCGAACTGAGGCAACGGCTGGAGCAGATGAAGGACTTCGCGGCCAACCAGTGCGCTTCGGCCCCCCTGGACGCCGCGCTGCAGCGGGCGCTCAGCCAACTGGCGGCGGCCGGACTCGAGGGTCTGTCGTCCGAGGCGCTGGCCGGCCTGCAGGAGTCGCTTGACCTCAGTGAGCTTGAACTGGAGGCCCTGGCCGAGAGTCTGCGCGACCTGCAGGCCCTCCAGGAGGCGCTGAAGACGCTCCAGTACGCGAAGCGGCTCGGGGAACTGAACCTGCTGGACGGCGAGGCGTGCGCAGCCTGCATGAGCATCGAAGACTACGAAGACCTGTATGAACGGCTCATGGGGGGGTGCTGCACGAGCTGCGGCGGTCCTCTCGACGGGCACGGAGTGTGTGCGAACTGCCGAGGGATCGGCGGCAAGGAGGCGGGGACGGTAGCTGGAGGCCCCTCGCCGGGCAGCACACCCCTGGACACGGAGTACCAGCCCGAGAAGGCTCGCGCGAGCGTGAGGGCGGGGAAGATGCTCCTGTCCATCAAGGCGCAGGGATTCTCGCTGACGGGCCAGGCGGCCGCCGACTACCGCCAGTCCGCCGAGGAGGTCCGGCAGGGGCTCAACGAGGCGATCCTGCACGAGCAGATCCCGCCGGCATACCATGAGGCGATCCGCAAGTACTTCGATTCCCTGGGTGGCGCCGATGGACAGGCAGAGGAATGCGAGTAGGCAGGACCGGCACCCATGACGCGGCCCGCGACCCGACCGACCTCGGTCCGCAACCGGCACATAACCGACATCGGAGGCCCCCGCGCCATGGATCCGTCTCAGTGAGGCTGACCGGGCTGGCCAGGAGCATCGTGCCCCGCCCGCGCAGGCGGATCAGCGCCCGGACGGCGCTGCCGCTCGCCCTGTTCATGCTCCTCTTCGCGGCCGCGTGCCTGCTGCTGGAGCCGGCGGGCCTCATGCTCTTCACGCGCCCGTGGGCATTCCTGCTCTCGGCCCTGCTGCCCTGGGTATGGTGGATGCACGCCGCCGGCGTCAGCGGCCTGCGGGGTGCGCGGTCGGTGCTCGCGCTGGTCGTGCGGCTCACGCTGGTGGCGCTCTTCATCGTGCTGCTGGCGGAACCACGCGCAGTGCGCAAGGACGACGTGCTGTCGGTCGTCTACGCACTGGACATATCCGATTCCATCGGCGAATCGGCATCGAGTGCGGCGCTGGAGTATGTGACGCGGACGGCATCGGGGAAGCCGGAAAGGGACGAGGCGGGCCTGGTGGTGTTCGGGCGCGACGCTTCGGTCGAGCTGCCGCCGCGGACGGCGTTCCCCTTCGAGAGTGCCATCCGCTCGCAGATCCTGCGCGACGGCACGAACCTGGCTCGTGGACTCTCCGTGGCGGCCGCCGTCTTGCCCGACGAGCACCTGGGTCGCATCGTCCTGATCAGCGACGGCTCCCAGACGGAGGGCGCCCTCGCCACCGTGCTGGACCAGTTGAAGACGCGCATGATCCCCGTGGACGTGCTTCCCGTGCGGTACGAGTACCAACACGAGGTGTGGGTGGAGAGGCTGGAGCTGCCGCGCCTTGTGCGAACAGGCGAGACCTACGAGGCGGCCGTGGTGGTCTCGTCGCTGACGGACGGGACGGGAAGGCTGGCCCTCAGCGAGAACGGCCGCGTGATCTGCGAGCAGGACGTGAGGTTCCGGGCGGGCAAGAACCGCCTCGTGCTGCCGCTGTACGGGCGGGGCCCCGGCTACTACGAGTACGCCGCACGGATCCACCTGCCGGAGGGGGCCGACAGCCGGGAGGAGAACAACCTCGCCATGGACTACCTCTACCTGAAGGGTGAGGGGAAGGTCCTGGTGGTGACGGACCCCGGGCCGGACGCGGAACCGCGCGACTGGCAGACGCTCGTGCAGGTCCTGAAGGAGACCAAGCGGGACGTGGAGGTGCGCCCGGCGTACGAACTGCCTCGGGACGCACTGCCGCTGCTGGCCACCGACTGCGTCGTGCTGCCCAATGTCCCGGCGGACGCGTTCGACGCGGCGCAGCTTCAGGCACTTCACGACGCGGTCAAGAGCCAGGGGATGGGCCTGCTGATGGTCGGCGGGGCGCAGAGCTTCGGCCCGGGCGGTTACCGGGGCACCCCCGTGGAGGAGGCGCTGCCGGTGAGCATGGACCTGAGCCAGAAGAAGACGCTGCCCGCCGGGGCGATCGTGTTCGTGCTGGACCGCTCCGGCTCGATGGCCAGCCCGGTGGCCGGCACGTCCAGCACGCAGCAGCAACTGGCGAACCGGGCCACGATACTCGCCGCGCAGACGCTGCTCTCCGGGGACATGGTCGGCGTCGTGGCGTTCGACACCTTGAGCTACTGGATTGTGCCCCTGGAGAGGGTGGAGGAGGTGAAGGACTTCGCGGGCAAGGTCTGGGAGATCGGGCCGGGCGGCGGCACGCACATCTACCCGGCACTGCGGCAGGCCTTCCGGAGCCTCGAGAAGGTCGATCCCGCGCAGGCGGCCGTCCGGCACATCATACTGCTGTCCGACGGGCAGACGCAGGGAGGCGACTACACGGGCATAGCGCAGTTGATGGCCGGCCGGGGCATCAGCCTGTCGTCGGTCGCCGTCGGCGACAGCCCCAACGTCGATCTGCTCGGGCACATTGCGGCGCTGACGGGCGGGTCCCTGCACCAGGCCGCGGACCCGCGGAACCTGCCGAAGATATTCGTCAAGGAGGCGCTGACCCTCCGGCGCACGATGATCCAGAACGAGACATTCACGCCGACGGCGGGCTTCCCGTCGCCGATCCTGAAGGGCATCACGCGGACCCCGAGCCTGCACGGACACGTGGTGACCATGCCCAAGTCGCGCGCCATGGTGGTGCTGAACGGTCCCTCGCAGGGAGAGGACGAATGCGACCCGGTGCTGGCGGTCTGGCGTTACGGCCTGGGGAAGGCCGGCGCCTTCACGTCGGACCTCGCGCCGAACTGGGGGCGCGACTGGGTGGTGTGGGACCGCTTCCGGCCCTTCGTGGACCAGACCATCGGCGACATCGAGCGCCGGCCGATGGAGAGCAACCTGCAGGCGCACGTGGTCCGAGAAGGCGACGCCGCGACGATCCTGGTCGACGACATGCACGTGGACCCGGCATTCCTTGAGGTCCAGGCGGTCGTGCAGGGTCCGCAGGGGCGGGCCGAGACGGTGCGGCTCCGCCAGACCGGCCCCCAGCGCTACGAGGGCGGCTTCTCCCCCTGGGGCGAAGGGCGCTACCAGGTGATCGGCGCCGGTGTGGGCGAAGGCCGCACCGAGCAGTTCGTGTCCGGCCTCGTCGTGCCCTACTCGCCCGAATACCTGCGCTTCCGCGCGGACCCGATCACGCTGGCGCGGATCGCCGAAGACACGGGCGGGCGCATCCTCACCGGCGACGAGACCCACGAGGACATCTTCGTGCCCGAACGCATCCCGAAGGCCAGTTCCCGATCGATCGCGGACCTGTTCCTGCTGATCCTGGCCGTGCTCGTCCCGCTGGACGTGGCCGTCCGCCGTGTGCAGCTCGACTGGACGGTCATCGGCGGCTGGGTGGGTCTCGGGCGGGGCGCGGAGGCATCCGGGGAGACGTTCGAGGCCCTTCTCCGGCGCAAACGCGTCGTCGAGTCCGCCACGGTCCGCAAGGCGCCGAGGGCCGCGGTGCTGCCGGGCCGCCGGAAGGAAGGCGAGGACCGGACCGGACCGCCGCCGAAGCGTCGCGAGCGGCACGCGCCGCCGCCCGACGCGGATCGGGCCTCGACGCTGAAGCAGTTGCTGGACCGAAAGAAGAAATGGAAGGAAGAATAGGGCCGGGCGTCCGTCCGTATAGCAGGACGGGCACGCCGGCCGGCATCGACCCCATCGTACGCGGAGGAGACATGGCCACAGAAGAGCTGCAGGCCGAAGCCGAGGCGTTTCGGGAGGACTACGCACGCATGCGCGAGGAGGTCGGCAAGGTCATCGTCGGCCAGGAGCGCGTCGTCGAAGGCACACTGGCCGCCATCGTCTGCGGCGGCAATGTGCTGCTGGAAGGCGTGCCCGGCCTCGGCAAGACGGAGCTGGTCAAGACGCTCTCGCGTGTGCTCGACCTGGAGTTCAGCCGCATCCAGTTCACGCCCGACCTGATGCCGGCCGACATCATCGGCACGACCGTCATGACGGTCGACCCGGAGGGCCGCTACCTGTTCGAGTTCCGGCAGGGGCCGCTCTTCTCGCAGCTTGTGCTCGCCGACGAGATCAACCGCGCCACGCCCAAGACGCAGTCCGCCCTGCTGGAGGCGATGCAGGAGGGTTCGGTCACGGCCGGGCACACGACCTACCGGCTCAAGCAGCCCTTCTTCGTGCTCGCCACGCAGAACCCGATCGAGCAGGAGGGCACCTATCCCCTGCCCGAGGCGCAACTGGACCGCTTCATGTTCAAGCTCAACGTGTCGTTCCTGAACCGCCAGGAACTCAACGCCGTTCTGGACCGCACGACCCTCGACCGGCAGGTCGCGATCGAGAAGGTCATGGACGGCGACCGCATCCTGGCCCTGCGGGGCGTACTGCAGAACGTGGTCGTGGCCGAGCCGCTGCGCGACTATGCCGCGCGCCTGGTGCTGGCCACGCACGCGGACCAGGAGTCCGCCCCGGACAGCGTGCGCCGGTACGTGCGCTGGGGCGCCAGCCCGCGGGCCAGCCAGGCCCTGCTGCGCGCCGCCCGGGTGCGCGGCCTGACGGAGGGCCGCGCGCACGTCTCCTTTGCCGACATCCGCCACTTCGCCGAGGAGGTGCTCCAGCACCGGATCCTCCTGAACTACGACGGGCTGGCCGAAAGCATCAAGGTGCCCGCGCTGATCCGGGAGATCCTCAACCACGTGCCGGAGGAGATCGGCTGATGCAGGCCGCGCCCGACAGGCCGCAGCTCACGCCGCTGATCGCCAACTCGGTGCTGGACCGGCTGGAGCGGCTCCGCATCAACGCGAGCCGCCGGTTCACCAGCAAGAGCCGCGGCGAGCACCTGGCCGGCCGCGCCGGGGCGAGCATCGAGTTCTCCGACTACCGCGACTACGCCGAGGGCGACGACATCCGGTTCGTCGACTGGAACATCTTCGCGCGCCTCAACCGGCCCTACATGAAGCTCTACCAGCAGGAGGAGGAACTGCACGTCGTGCTGATCGTCGACGCCAGCGCCTCGATGCAGTTCGAACGGAAGCTCGCGCGCGCCGTACAGCTTGCCGCGGCGTTCGGCGTCATGGGGCTGCTCGGACGGGAACGCGTGAGCGCATATGCCTTCAACAGCGCCGGGCCGGCGCCGGGCCGCCTGCGGCCATGCACGGGACGGGCGGGGATGGCGAGCCTGTTCCGGTTCCTGGAGGGCATCGAGCCCGGCGGTGACGCGCCCGTCGAGGCGGGCATCGAGTCGGCCCTCAAGCTCCATACCGGACGCGGCGTCGCCGTCGTCCTGTCGGACTTCATGACGTTCGGGGATGTGACGCGGGCGCTGAACGCGATCTTCAGCGCCGGGCTGGAGGTCTTCGGGCTCCAGGTGCTGGGCCCCGGCGAGGCCGAACCCGAGCTGTCGGGCGACCTGCGACTGGTCGACTGCGAGACCCGACAGACGCTCGACATCACGTCCGCGCAGGAACTGCTGTACCTCTACGAGGAGTATCGGGACGCCTGCGAACGGCAACTGTCGACGCTCTGCCGGCAGCGGTTCGGCCGTTTCCTGTCGGTGCGCTCCGACGCCGACGTCGAATGGCTGCTGTTCGACCTGTTGACGCGCAAGGGGTGGCTGCGGTGAGTTGGATCGGGTTCTATGCAGCGGGCACGGCCTGGCTCTTCGGGCTGCTCGTGCCGCTCGTGGTCTTCTACTTCCTGAAGCTGAAGCGGCCCCGCATCATCATGCCGTCGCTCGCCCTGTGGCGGCAGGTGCTCGCGGACCACCGCGTGAACACGCCGTTCCAGCGCTTCAAGCGCAGCCTGCTGCTCCTGCTCCAGATCCTCCTGCTCGTGCTGCTGAGCCTGGCCGCAATGCAGCCCTTCCTGCGCGGCCCGGCCGCGCGGGTGCGGCGCATCCCCGTGCTGATCGACAACTCGGCCAGCATGGCCGCCCGGTCCGACGACGGAGGCGGGTCGCGGCTGGACGCCGCCCGCGAGCGTGTACGACGCCTCATTGACGGCCTGCTGCCCGATCAGGAACTGTGCCTCATCTCGTTCTCCGACACGCCCCGCAGGTGCACGGGATTCACAAACGACAGGCGCGTGCTGCGTGAGGCGCTCGACGCGATCGAGGTCGAAGACGTGCCCAGCCGCATCGAAGAGGCGTTGCGCATGACGGAGGGCCTCGCTCAGAGCGTCGAATGCGACCGCGTTCTGCTCTTCTCGGACGGCAACATCCCCGCGCGCGCCCACTTCGAACTCCCGTTCACGCTGGACTACCAGCGCCTGCCGGCTGCGGGCCCGAACGTCGGGATCACCGCCCTGAGCGCCCGCCGAAGCGCCGCGGACCAATGGAGCGTCCTGGCCGTCGTCGAAGGCTCGGCGGACGCCGCCGGGCCGGCCACCGTCGAACTGCGCCTGGACGGCGAGAGCGCCGGGACGGAGCACGTGACCATCGCGGGCGGCGAGAGCACCCGCGTCGCCTTCGGCGTGCCGGGAGACCGGCCCGCGGCCCTGGAAGTGAAGGTCGTCCCCGCCGGGTTCGACGCCCTGGCGGGCGACGACACCGCCTGCCTGCAGCTCCCCCTGCTGCGGCCCCTGCATGCCTACGTGCCGACCCGGCTGGACGCCCACCGCCACGCGCTGGCCGCGCTGCCGGGCGTGGCCCTGTCCTCCGAGGACGACGAGGGCGCCCGGGAGGCACGCTACGACCTCGTCATTACCGACCGCGAGGAGGATCGGGACATCGCGGGCCGTACCCGCTGCCTGATCGGACTCGTGCCGACCCCCCTGCGCGGGTTGCTCGCCGCGCGCGAGGGCACGAGCACGGTGGTCGACTGGCGCCGCACGGCCCCGCTCCTGCGCCACGTGGAGTGCGCCGACCTGCTGATCCTGGAACGCTTCGTCCCGGCCGACGGCGCCACCGAAGCCGCCCTGGAAGAACTCGGATACGAGGTGCTCGTGCACGGCGACGCCGGCCCCCTCGTGCTCCAGAACCGGGACGGCGACGCGCTGACCTACACGCTCCTGTTCCACACGGACCGCTCGACGCTGCCCTACCGTGTCGGCTTCCCGGTCATGGTGTCCAACCTGGTGCGGATCGCGATGGAGGCCGGCGGCCTGGGCGAGGCGGCCGCCGTGCGCACGGGCGTGCTGCCCCGCGTGCCGCTCGAACCGGACCGCCCCTACACGGTGCGCGGCCCGCACGGGCAGACACAGTCCGCACGGACGTCCGCATCGGGCGAGCTGGCGGGCATCTCGGCGCGCCGGGCCGGCTACTACACGATCGCCGACGCCGCCGGCACGGTCGCGCGCGTGGGCGCCGGCCTCCTCTCGCCGTCCGAGACGACCCTGCAGGCCACCGAGCAGATCCTGTTCGACGAGAACCTGTCCGTGGCGGCGGCCACGACCTCCCCCGCGGCCGACCGGCGCCTCTGGCCGCTCCTGGCGTGGCTGGCCTTCGGGGTCCTGCTGGGCGAATGGTGGCTCTTCCATCACAGACCCGGAGGGCCGCTGCCATGAGGATGCCGCGGCGCTCCACGCTCCTGCTCTGTGCGGCCTGCATCGCCCTGGCCCACGGGTCGCACGCGCGGGAGGAACCGGCCGGATCGCTGGACATTGAGTTCCGGCAGGTCCTGCCGGCCCGAACGGGCGGCCCGCTCTGGATGGACGCCGAGTTCGACTGCCGGTCGGCCGGCCTGCTGCAGGGCCGCCTGGAGGCGGAAGTCACGAGCGACTCCAGGGGCTTGTTCCGCTACTGCAGCGACGACATGGCGCTGACGGCCGGCCGGCACAGCTTCCGCCTGATGCTGCCGTCCGCCTCCGCGGACCCATGGACCACTCGGCACACGATCCGGGCCGCCTTCCGTATGGAGAAGGGCGCCTGCGTCTTCGACCCCCAGCCCGTGAAGCTGCCGCAGGCGAACGTGCGGAACCTGGTCGTCTGCGTGGCCGCGTCGGACATGGAGATGCGGCTGTCTGCGGGCGACATCGCGTCCAGCCTGCGCCTGGAGCGGTACGACCCCGAATCGGTGCCCGCCAACGCGCGCACCTACGTGACGCACGTGGCCCGTCTGGAGCCGGCGGACCTGCCGACCTCCCCGCTGCCCTGCTGCGGCTTCGACGTGCTCGTCGTGCCGGCGGACGCCTTCCCCGGACTCTCCGCCCGGCAACTCGACGCGCTATGCCGGTGGGCGGAGGGGGGCGGCAGCCTCTGCGTGCTGCCGCACACAGGATTGAAGGACCGGCACGAGCAGTTCCTCAATGCCCTGTCGGCCTCGGCCGGGAGGTGCTTCCGGGTCGACACGGGCGGGACCGTCGAGGCCGGCCGCACCGGCGAGGACATCGTGCTGCTGCGGCCCGGTTTGGGCCGCGCCGTCGTCGTGCTGCCGAATGCGCCGAACGGACCCGACGTGACCTCGCGGGCCTGGCGTCGGGCGGTGGCGCACCTCTGGAAGGTCCGGGCGGACCAGGCGTCGCGCCTGGCCGACGAGGGGCGCTGGACGGCCGTCCGAGAGGCCCCGAGGGCTCAGTACCGACGGTCAATGGGTGGATATGACACTACGGAGAGGCAGATGTTCGGCCACGTCCCCCTCGCATCGGCGGGAAGGATGTCCCAGCACCTTATGCCGCAGAGCTTCCGCATGGTGCCTGCCCGCATACTGCTGCTGGTGTTCCTCGGGTTCCTCGCGGCCATCGGGCCCGTGGACTACTGGCTGTTCGGCCGCCTGAAGAAACGGGCCCTGACGTGGCTGCTCTTCCCCGCCCTGTCGATCGGCTGCGCGGGGCTGGTCGTCTACCTGTCCGGGCGCTACATCGGCTCGCAGGACCACGTGGGCGCCTTCGTCTTCGTGGACGTCGACCGCAGTGGTCGCGTCCTGCGCTGGAGCCGGTGCGAGCTGCAGTTCGGCGGACGTGCCCGCAGGGTCGAACAGGGCATTCGGAATGCCCTGTTCGCGCCGCTGGAGCGAGACGGCGGCGCAGACCCCGCCTCCGACGAGGCGGACATGGCCTGCAGGGGGCGGTATCCGTTCGATTTCGCGGTGTCCCGTCACCTGAAGCAGTGGGATCCGGTGCTCAGTCGCTCGACGTCCTTCGAGCCCATCGAGCTGCCGACCCGGCTGAACTGGCACGCCGTGGACGCGGCCGACCTGGACATCGACGGCTTGCGCACGGGCGTGCACGACAGGCTCTGCGACGGGACGCAGTTCTGCGGGAGTGCCTTCGTCCTGAGGGGCGGGCACACCATCGCCGCCGACGGCAGGCGGGAACTCTGGAGCACACCCCGCGATCACGATTGGGTAGGGATCCGGGACATCCTGCGGGATGCGAGCGCGCGGCCTGCCGAGGGGTTCTTCACGGTCGTCTCGCAGGTCTCTCCCGGGGATGCGACCACCCTGGAGGACCTGAGCGTGCTGGACTCGATGGACCCGAGGCAGGCCCTGCTGGTCGCCGTCGAGTGGGTGGGCAGGGACTGCTACGTCTACCGCTGCCTGTTCTGCGGAGAAGACTGATGGCCATGGTGGAAGTCGAAGACCTCCAGGTGCGCTACGGCCGGCAGCTTGCCGTGCGCGGCCTGAGTTTTGCGATCCCCGCGGGCGAGGTGTTCGGGTTCATCGGCCCGAACGGCGCGGGCAAGACGACGACGATCAAGGTGCTGGCCACGCTGCTCAAGCCGTCCGGGGGCGTGGCCCGTGTCGACGGCCTGGACGTGTCGCGCCGGCCCAGGAAGGTCCGCCGCCGGATCGGCTACATGCCCGACTTCTTCGGCGTCTACGGCGACCTGACCGCGTCCGAGTACCTGCACTTCTTCGCGGCCGCCTACCGGATCCAAGGTCCCCGCCGTCGCGGCATCGTTCGCGACGTGCTCGCGCTGACCGATCTGACCGACAAGGCGGACACGCAGGTCGACGCCCTCTCGCGCGGCATGAAGCAGCGGCTCAGCCTGTCCCGCACGCTGCTGCACGACCCCGACGTGCTGCTGCTGGACGAGCCGGCCTCGGGGCTGGACCCGCGGGCCCGCATCGAGATCCGCGAGGTGCTCAAGGAGCTGAAGCGGATGGGCAAGACCATCCTGGTCTCCAGCCACATCCTGCACGAACTGGCGCAGATATGCACCCGCATCGGCATCGTCGAGGCCGGGCGGCTGGTCGCCGAGGGCGCCCTCGAGCAGATCTACCGGGAACTGGGACTCAAGCGGATCGTCCACGTGCAGATATCGAACGTGTCCGACGACCTGGTCGCCCGCGTCGGCGCCCTGCAGGGCGTCGCATCGGTCGAGCGGCAACTGGACCGCCTCTGCATCCGCATCCACCAGGAGACGCTGGGCGTCGAGGACCTGCTGGACGCCCTGCGCGGGCTCGGGGCGCGCATCTTCATGTTCCAGCCCGAGGTGATGGACATGGAGACGGTGTTCATGAAGCTGACGGAGGGCAAGGCGACGTGAAAGCCCTGCGGCTCAGAGCGCCCTTCCCGCTGCTGCGCAAAGACCTGGCCGAACAGGCCGCGCGGAGGCGCACCTACGTCCTGCGCGTGGCCTACGCGGTGCTGCTGGCCGGTGCCTTCGCGCTCGTCTACCACAGCGCGGCCCGGGCCCGGGGCGGCAATGCACTTTACATGCTGGGATGCGGGGACGACCTGCTCGCCGCCCTCGTCGGTCTCCAGTTCGTGGGCATCTACGTGTTCCTGCCGGGCATGATGGCGGGCGCCCTGGCGGGGGAGAAGGAACGGGACTCGATCGGGCTCCTTCTGGTGACCGACCTGCGGCCCTGGGAGATCGTGCTCGAGAAGCTTCTCGGCCGGCTCGTGCCCATGTTCGGCTTCCTGCTCCTGAGCCTCCCCCTGCTGGCCATCGCCTACGCGTTCGGGGGCATCACGACGGACACCCTCCTGGGCAGCGCCTTTGCCCTGACGCTCGCGTGCCTGCAGGTGGGCGCCTTCGCCCTGATGCTCTCGGCCTTCTGCCGCACGACGGCGCAGGCGTTCGTCGGCTGCTACGTGCTGGGCATCCTGTTCTACTTCGCCCTGCCGATCGTGTACGTCCTGATCAACGAGTTCATGGGCCTTCGCGTCCGCTGGGACGACGACGTGCTGTTCGCCCTGTTCCCGCCGTACCTTTTCTTCGAACGGGTGCTGTGGGACCGCCTGAGCACTGCGCTTCTCGCCGGCATCCCCATCATCCTCTCGACCGGTCTCTTCCTGATCCTGGCGCGCGTGTTCGTGGTCCGCCGCGCTTTCCTGCGCAGCCGGGGGATGATCCTCGCGGCCTTCCACCGGCTGGACGCCTTCTGGCACCGGGCCAACCGGCTGGTCGGAGGCATCGTCCTGGTCAAGGACAGGGACACGCTCCCCGGCGACCGCCCCGTCCTCTGGCGCGAAGTCAACAGGCACACCCTCGGCAGGACCTCCCACCTGATTCGGGTCGCCTGCATCCTGGGCATCCCCGTGGCGCTGGTCGCCGTGGCCGCGATCACGCTCGATGAGGGCGGCCGTGACGCCAACCTGCTCACCGCCATGATCGCGCTCCTGTGGGTCATTGCGGCGCTGGCCTTGTCCATACCGAGCGCAACGGCCATCGCGTCCGAACGCGTGAACCGGACGCTCGACGTCCTGCTCGCCACGCCGCTGACGGGCGCGGAGATCGTCCTCCAGAAGGCGTGGGGGCGGCGGCGGCTGGGGTTCGTCCTGAGCGCCCTGATCATGTTGGTCGTGCTCCTGGAGGCCATGATCGAGCTGCGGCCGCTCTTCTCGGTCTATCTGGCGGCATCGCTGCTGAGCGTCGTCGTCTACCCCCCCATGGTCACGTGGGTGGCCACCTACATCGGGCTGAAGGCACGCACGCCGACCCGGGCCATCGTCGTCACGATGGTCGTCCTGGTGCTGTGGTGTGCGGGGCCGCCGATCGCCCTGGGCATGATCGACGTGCTGACATGGCTGCGCGCAGGCCGCCTGCCCTTGTCGCTCGGCTTCCTGCTCAGCCCGGCCTCGCTGATCGGCTTCGCCGAATCGGGGCACGAGTGGGATTTCTTCGGCCCGATGGTCGGCCCGGCCCTCGTCGTCAACTTCGTCTGGCACGGGGGCATCTGGCTGTTCTTCCGGACCCACTGTCTGGTCCACGCCGAGGAGTTGCTCGGCCGCGCGGCGTCGCCCGCGCGGGCCGCATCTCAGGAGGGCTGACACGGCCATGCGGCGACTCCCGACAACGATCCGTCTCGCCTTCGCCGTGCTGGTCGCCGTCTGGCCCGCCGTGCCCGCCCGGGCGGTCGAGGTGAGCGAGGTGCGCTGGGGCTTCGACGGGAGCACTGTCCCGCAGCGGGTCAACGTCCTGTCCATCCTGCTGGAGAACGACGACGGCCGGCCGTTCGACGACGTCCTGGTGCTGACGCGCGGGTACGGGATCGGCGACCGGCTGGGAGCCCGGCTGGTCGAGCCGTGCTACCTGGCGCCCTTCACGTCGCGCTGGGTCCAGTTCTTCCCCTACGTGGGCAACGACTCCCAGGAGTGGGTCCTTCGCATGGGCGAACGCCGGGAGACGCTGCCGAGCCCGGTCCGGGGCGCGCCGGCGGCCGTCTGCCTGACCGCCTCCGGCAGTCTGCTCCAGGGCCGCGCCGGCCTGCGGACCTTCTCGGACGAGCTGTTCCCCCTGACCGTCGCGGCCACCGACGGACTGGCCGCCGTGGTTCTGGACTACGTTCCCCGCTGGGAGCCCGTCCGCTGCCGGGCGTTTGTGGACTGGCTCAGGCGAGGCGGCACGCTGCACCTGCTGCCGGCGGGCGGCGAGTACCCGAGGTTCGGCGGGGAGTTGAGCATCCTGAACACGCCGACCGACCGCGTTCGCGTCGGTTCGGGCCTCGTCGTGCGGCACCGCGCCGTCCGGGGCGACGTGACCCGGGAGTTCCTGGCAAAGGCCGGTTGCCCGCTGCCCGAATCGCCTCCCGCGTCCCCGGGATTCCAGACGCTGGACGAGAGCCTGCTGGCGGGGCTGAAGGAGATCGTCCGCCCGGAGCACGAGTGGACGCTCATCTACCTGGGCCTGATCGCCTATCTGATCCTGATCGGGCCGGTCAACTACCTCATCGGCCGGCGTGCGGCGCGCTACCGTCTGGCCATCGGCTTCTTCCTCTGCGCCGCCATGGCGGCCACGTGGGCCATGGGCACGCTGGGCCGCCGGGGCTTCGGCGAGGTCAGTTGCGTCCACTCCCTGGCCTACGCCGTGCCCATCGACAGCGGGCACTACGACGTGACGCAGTGGGTCAACGTCTTCGTCACGCACGGAGACGAGTATGCCATTCGGCATGCCGCCGAGCACAACCTGTACGCCGCCTGCGAGACGCATGAGGCCGTCAGCGGCATGATCCAGGCGAGCGGCGGCGGGCGTTTCCACGTGGACATCCCGCGCTTCTCCAACCGGCCCTTCCTGCACCGCGCCCGCCTGGACGGCCCCCCGCTGGATCTCGAGGTCCGGGAGTGGACGCAGCAGAGCCGCCTCGAGGCGCTCACGCTCTCGACAGGCGAGGAGTTCGCGCAGGACGTCGTCCGGGCCTGGGTCCTCCACAAGGACACGCTCTACCCGTTGCGCCGGGACGGTTCCGCCCTGCGCCTGGGCGGCGGACGGCGGGAGCGGGTCTCGCAGTTCGTCATGGAGCGGACAGCCGATCTACGCACATTCCAGCATCCATACCAGCGTCCGCAGACGGTCGAACCCCGCGAGGCGGCCGAGGAACTGGCGCCTGCGCTGATCGTCCGAGCCATCGGAGACGGAAACGAGCCCGGCGGCTGGAACACCTCGTCGCCCGAGGACGAAGACGCGCAGCTCTTCGTGCTCGCAGAGAGCCCCCCCGGCTTCGGCGTCCGCGCGGAGGGGCTCGGCAGCGAAACGGGATTCGTGCTCTACCACGTGCGCCTGCACAGACCGGAGAACACCGATGAGTGAGACCACACCGGAACCCGAAGCCGTCGTGAGTGTGGAGGCCCTGTCCCACACCTACAAGCGGACGCACGCGCTGGCGGGGGTGTCGTTCACCGTCACGCAGGGCTCGATCCACGGCTTCGTCGGCCCGAACGGGGCCGGGAAGACAACGACGCTGAGCATCCTGGCGACGCTGCTGAGGCCGCAGACCGGCACGGTACGCGTCTTCGGCCACAGGCTGCCCCGGGACTACAAGGCCGTGCGCCGCCGCATCGGCTTCATGCCGGACCACCTGGGCCTCTACGCACAGATGACCGTCTTCGAGTGCCTGGACTTCTTCGCCGCCGCCTACGGCATGAAGGCCCGGCGGCGGGAGAGCGTCATCGACGACGTGCTGACCCTCACCGACATGATCCGCCACAAGGACAGCCTGGTGAAGAGCCTCTCGCGCGGCATGTCGCAGCGCGTCAGCCTGGCCCGGGCGCTGGTGCACGACCCCGACCTGCTGCTGCTGGACGAGCCCGCCTCGGGCCTGGACCCGCGGGCGCGCGTCGAGCTGCTGGAGGTCCTGCGCGAACTCAGCCGCATGGGCAAGACGATCTTCATCAGCTCCCACATCCTGGGCGAACTCGGCGACCTCTGCGACCACGTGACGATCATCGACCGCGGCCGCCCGCGCTACAGCGGCACCATGCGGGGGCTCCTGGCGCGGCGCGGCGACGTGGCGGCCTACGTGCTGACGCTGGAGGACGCCGTGCCCGGGCTGGCCGAGCGCCTGGCGGGGCAGGAGGGGATCGCCGGCATCGAGCAGTCGGACGGCGAGGCGGCCTACAAACTCAGCTTCGACACCGGCCTGACCAGCGCCAACGCCGTCCTGCGCGCCGCGATGGACGCCGGGGCACGGGTGGTATCCTTCCGCGAGGACCTGCGGCAGTTGACCGACGTGTTCATGGAACTGA